>JAOAPP010000727.1 GCA_025462985.1 Bryobacterales bacterium
GCCACCGCCCCGCTCGGCTCAACCAGAATCTTCATGCGCGACAACACGAACCGCACCGCTTCCTTTATCTCTTCTTCGCTGACCAGAATCACGTCTTCGGCAAGTTCCTGCACGATTGGAAACGTGATCTTGCCTGGCATTTGCGTTCGCAGGCCATCGGCAATCGTGGGGGGTGGCGAAATCTCTACGCGATCGCCTTTGCGCAGCGATTGATACCAGTCGTCTGCCAGCGCCGGCTCTACTCCGAACACGCGGATTGCGGGCTTGAGTGCCTTGGCAACCACCAACGTTCCCGAAAGCAATCCACCGCCGCCAAGCGGAACGGCCAGCGCTTCCAGCTCCGGTTTCTCGTGCAGGAATTCCAATGCCGCTGTCCCCTGACCAGCAACGATCCAGGAATGATCGTACGAAGGAAGCACCACAGCGCCCGTGTCCTTCGCGATTCGCGCCGCCAGCTCTTCGCGATTGTCTTTGAGTCGATCGAAGAAAATGATTTCGGGATTGTACGCCTGCGTCGAGGCAACCTTGGCTTTCGGGGCATCTGTCGGCATCGCGATAATCGCGCGAATTCCGAGGTGTGCCGCGCCGATCGCAACGGCCTGCGCATGATTGCCGGACGAGAATGTCACCACCCCTCGTCTGCGCTCGCCGTCGTTCAACTGCAGCAAAAAGTTGAGGGCGCCACGGAGCTTGAACGCGCCGCCCCGCTGCAGATTCTCGCATTTGAAGAAAGTGGCGACTCCGGCCTGTTCGTCAAAAAGTCGCGATTTCAGCACTGGAGTCCGATGCACCAGCTCTCGGATGCGTTCCGAAGCTGCGACCACATCGTCAAACGTCACCGCAAACTTCGTTTCGGAAGATGCCAGTGCCATCAGTACCCCGCCTTCTTATCAACCACGTTCAGCAGCGGCTCACCCTTCCGGTACCGCTCGAAATTCTGTAGAAACAACTGCACGCTGAGTTCCTGCCAATCGGGATTCTCAGTCCGATCGGTGCAATGCGGCGAGATCAATACGTTCTCCATGTCCCACAACGGACTCGTAGGCGGCAGCGGCTCTTGCTCGAAAACATCCAGCGCTGCGCCCGCAATCGTCTTCGATTCCAATGCGCGAATGAGAGCCGCCTCGTCAATCACCGGACCGCGACCAACGTTGATCACAATGGCGGAACTTTTCATCGCGCCGAACTCAGCGTCGCTCAGCATGTGTCTGGTGTGTTGAGTCAAAGGCGCAGCGGCAATTGCCACATCAACTTCCCGCAGCATCTCATGCAGCCGCTCGGAAGGGAACACCCGCTCCAGCAGCGGATCGTTCTGGGAGCGTTCCGGATTGCGCCGCACGGCATGAACCTTCATCCCAAGCGCCTTCGCGAGCCGGCCGCACTCCTGCCCGATCTCTCCGTAGCCAACAATGCCGACGACTTTATCCGGTACCCAGCCCACACCGAAGCTATCCCACTTATGCGCCCGCTGACTCTCCACCAGCCGTCGAACTTTCTTCGTGAAATACAGGATTCCAAGAATTGCGAAATCGGCAAGCGACCTCTTGAATACGCCCCGCGCGTTGGTCAGTGGAACCGGGCTCTCCACGAACGCCGGAGTCATATATTTCTCCACTCCGGCAGAAAGTGAATGTACCCATTTGATGCTTGTGAGGTACGGCCAGATCTCCTCGAACGGGAGCGTCTTGCTCTCCAGCCCCGTATAGAGCACTACTTCAGCATCCGCAGCATGCTCCTTTACGAACTCTGGCGTATCCCCGACGGCAATTTCCGCCGCGTCCTTCAATCTGTCCAGTGCTCGCAGCGAGGGATGGCCGGGAGGGCCAATGACCAGCAGTTTAATTTTGTGCATGCAGTGATCTTGCTCCATTTTAAGGGGCTGACTCGTAAAATGAAGGAGTGGAACAACGCTGTACGTGTGGAGCTATACTCCCCGATGGGGCGCGCTTCTGCCACAAGTGCGGCAAGCCCCAATACGAAGACGACATCGCCCGCCTGGCGCAGGAAGAGCAGCCGCGGGCCCCCGCCGTAAGTTCACTGCCCCCTGGCGCTGCTGCTCCATTGGCGCGTATTTCATTCAAGAACTCGCGAGCAGTGAGCATAAGTGCGGCCGTCGCGGCTGCTGCTTTCTTCGGCTCCGGCATCGTCGGTATGATCTCGCCTCTCCTTTGGCCCTTGATCCTGCTGGCGGCGGGCTTTTTTGCGGCAGGTCTCTATAAAGGCAAGTCTCCTGAACCGCTTTCAGGCGTTGCCGGCGCCCGTATTGGCTGGATGACGGGCTTATGGCTGTTCCTTGTGATCACGATTGCCGGGGTCATGATCAGCCTCTACCTCGCTTCTCCCGCCGGAGCCGAGGTGATCAAACAGCTCAAGGCCATGCCGCAGTTCTCGCAATTGAACATTGGCGACACGCACGAACTGTTGAGCAGTATGCTCGTCAGCGCCATCCCGACATTTTTCATGGTCACAGCCATTCCCGGCCTTGGTGGTCTCCTCGGGGCACGCTTCTGGACCAGGGGCAAGCCCACATCCTAACCGGGGCTCACGGCCCGGTCTTGCCTCGCTGCTACGCTGGAATCGCAACCCTGAATGAGTGAACGCATTCTTACGCTGACGGTGAATCCTGCCATCGACCGGATCGTAACCGTTGACCGGTTGGTGTTCGAAGACCGTGCTTACATTGAGCAAACGAGTGAAGCCGCAGGCGGGCGCGGCATTAATGCGGCACGCGTGCTGACCAGTCTCGGCGGCAGCGTCACGGCGATCACCATGTCCGGCCCGCGCGAAGGAGGACGCCGCTTCGAAGAGGCTCTGGCACAAGACGGCTTTCTCAAAGAGATCGTCAAAATTCGCCAGCCCATTCGTGTCAACCTCACCATCTCCGATACCAAAGGCCTCTCCGTCAAACTCAATGAACGCGGCCCGAAGCTCTCCCAGGCT
>JAOAPP010000730.1 GCA_025462985.1 Bryobacterales bacterium
AACGTAAGGTGACGAATCGCCGGAGTCGCTCAGCCGTGGCGTGGACCAAACAGAATAATGCCGGCACCGGTCAGGCACACGCCAGCGCCGAGCATGTCCCAGTGATCGGGCCGCGTATTTTCCACGCCCCAAAGCCAGAGCAGCGAAGCCAGAATATAGATCCCTCCGTATGCAGCGAATGCCCTGCCCGCATGGCTGGTATCGATCCGAGTCAGAGCAAGCGCAAACAGGATCAGCGCCCCAACCCCTGGAATCGTCCACAATGGGCTTTTCTGCATCCTCTGCCACGCCCAAAACGAAAAACATCCGCCAATCTCTCCCGCGGCAGCGAGCAGATACCACACCAGATCTTTCATCGCCCGGAAGCATAGCAGCTCCACTGACTCACTTGTAACTTCTCGCAGCGCTCCATTCAGAAACACATCGCCCCGCGACTCCATCAGGAAAACAGGTCATCATGTCGCGCCGCACATTCGCCTATTTCCTGCGACTGGCTTTGCTCGCCTCAGCCAGTTGCAAGACGAACCAGGGCAGCGGCTAAGCTAAGCCGCAAAACTCGGGACCGGCTACAACCAGGATTACGAAGAAAACAACACGCCAAAACGCGAACCGAGCACTGCTGGCGGCGGTACGGTTCCCGCGAAGCCTGGACCGGCACAACACCAAGCCAGCCCGCCAGCAAAACAGATCGCGCACACTGATATCAGGGGCGGTTCGCATCGCCGCACACCCTGATAACTACTAGGTTCAAGACACGTCCGCATCGTCGTCTCACATACATTGACTGCAGCATACCCTCTCAAGAAAACGCTGATCGAAGAGAAAGTCGATCAGTTTCGTGCCTGGTGCGAAGACTTACTTCCGGATCGTTGGTCGCTTTACGGCGACGTCATAAGCGAGGCCTCGCGCCGCGAGATACCGTTCGCAGTGGGCGGCGGACTGGCCGCCATGGCCTATGCGGGGCATCCCCGAGACACCAAGGACATCGATCTCTACGTGGAGCCCACGCATCGCGAAGCCATGATCCAGATGGTTCTCGATCTGTGTCTCACTGACCATTACGAACACGCGCCGTACGACCGAAATTGGATCTTCCGCGCCTGTCACGATGATTCGATCGTCGACATTATGTGGTCCATGGCGAACCACCGCGCCACAGTGGATTCGGAGTGGTTAAAGGGCCCCACCATTTCAGTCCACGGGCTCAGCTTCCGGCTACTGAGGCCCGAGGAAACATTGTGGAGCAAGCTGTACGTCTTCCAACATGACCGCTGCGACTGGCCCGACGCCATCAACCTCTTGTACAGCATCGGCAGCGAGCTTGACTGGACGCACTTACTGGCGCGCACGGCCGAAGACGCCCAACTGCTCGGCGCATTGCTCATGGTATTCCACTGGATTTGCCCGGATCGATGCAATCTACTTCCTCCCGCCGTATTGAATCAGTTCGGTCTCACCCCGTCGCAATCCGACATCATGGAATGGTCGCACAGGGCAACACTGCTTGACAGCCGGCCCTGGTTCACTCCGACTCTCGACGAGAATCCTCGCCCACAATAAAGGACCGAAACGCATGCTAACTGGCACAATGAACCACCCGGAGCGCAACGTGGTCGAAGAAATCGACTGGATGGCGGACGCAGGAATGGAGTTCCTCGATTTCACATTGGAGCCACCCGCCGCCGCTTCCTGGGACATCGATGTCAAACCGATCCGCACGGCGCTCGAACGAAATCGCATGACGGTTGTCGGTCATACCGCCTGGTACCTTCCAATGGCCAGCGCCTTCCCGGAAATTCGCGCCGCCGCCGTTGCCGAACTTCGGCGCTGCCTCTATCGCTTTGCCGACGTGGGCGCCCGGTGGATGAACATTCATCCGGATCGGCACACCCCTTGGCACCCGCGCCAGTTCTATATCGACCGCAATCTGGATTCCCTGGGGGAACTGATGCCTGATGTCGAGAAGACCGGGGTCAGCCTCATGATCGAGAATCTGCCGGGCGACTACAACTCCGCCCAACAACTCGGCGAACTGCTGGACCGCATGCCCGAACTGGGTTTACACCTCGATATCGGCCACGCGAATCTGCAGGTCCCGCAAAACACCACCGAGGAAATACTCAGCGCGCATGGCGCGCGCCTGAAACATGTTCATCTCCATGACAACAAAGGCGGCCACGCCGACCTTCACCTGCCGCTCGGTACCGGGACCGTGGATCTTCGCCGCTCCGTTGAGGCCCTGCAGTCATGCGGCTATGACGGCACGATCACTCTCGAAGTCTTTTCACCAGACAAGCGGCATCTCATCTACAGTCGTGACGTCCTGCGCGCCACCTGGAACGAATGCCGGAATAGCCATCTCACGGCTTCGGCGGCCAGTTAGGTCAGCTCAATCCTCTCGCAGCGCGGCCATGGGATCGAGGCGGGAAGCACGGACGGCCGGAATGAAACTGGCCGCGAGCGCGACCGCAGCCATCAAAACGATCGCGAGTTCGAGCGTAACCGGATCGGCCGGCTGCAATCCGTAGAGAAACGATTTCGCAGTCTGTGCCGCAGCAATCGACAGCACAGTTCCAACGAGCAGTCCGGCCAGAACAAGCGCGCCCGCCTCACGCAAGACCAGCCGGAGAATGCCTGCCCGATTCGCGCCCAGTGCCACGCGTATTCCTATCTCGGTTCGGCGTCGCGCCACCATATAAGAGATCACGCCGTAAAGCCCTACCGTAGCGAGAATTGCGGCGAGGAGGCCAAAGCACCCCGAAAGCGCAGCCATCAAGCGCTCCCGCAGTAGCGAGTCGCGGAGCTGCGTCTTGAACACCTGGAACTGCAGCAATGCGGAAGGATTCGCGTTCAGGATAGTTCGCTTTATTCCGGCCATAAGCGTACCGAGCGGAGCGTTCGATCGGACGATGATGCTGATGCCCAGGCCGGGTTCCTTTTCCTGGCTGGCCGCCACGAATACCGTCGGCAGAAACTCTTCGCGAAGAGTCCGATACTTCGAATTCTTCACCATACCCACGATATGCAAAACGTGTTCGGGCTCGCCCGGTCCTGTTAGAACCCGAACTTCTTTTCCTAATGGATTCGCTCCGCCCAGATATTTCGTGCGGAACTGTTCATTGACTATTGCAACCTCAGGCGAAGCGGCTGTGTCGTGTTCGTTGAAGTCACGGCCTGCGGTGAGCCGTGAGCCTACCGTCGCGAAGTATCCGGGGCTGATCCGGTTGAACCACGGGGTCATACGCTCCCGTGTGGTTTGCCCTGCGATCTGAATCGCCTCGTTCCACCCACTTCCGCTGACCGGCACAATGGAGGCGCTTGCAGCGCTTTCCACCCCTGGCGTCTCGCGCATACGGTCGAGTAATTGTTTGTAGAACACGCCTCGGCGTGCTGGAGTGTAATTGGATCGAGAGATGTCCAAGCCGGTGATCAGCAGTCCATTTTCCCGAAAGCCCGCATCGAGCGTCATCAGGTTACGCAGACTCCGCACAAACAGCAGCGCGCCCACCAGAAGCACGAGCGAAAGCGAAACCTGGCTGACCACCAGCAACCGGCGAAATCCGAATTTCTCGCGGCTGGCGGTCAAACCTCGTCCCGCGGCTTTCATCGCAGCGATTGGCAGCGTTCGCGTGGCGCGCAACGCCGGATATAAGCCAAATACGATACAAGTGAGCAGGCCTACAGCGCCAGTGAAACCGACTACCGGCCAATCGGGTCGCAGGTCGAGAACAATTTGGTTCCCTTCCGAAGCCAGGAACGAAGTGAGATAACGGCTTAGGAACTGCGAGACAACAATGCCGCCTGCTGCTCCAATCGCCGCCAGCAAAAGACTCTCGGTGAGCATCTGCCGAATGAGCCTGCCGCGGCCCGCCCCGATGGCCAGACGAATTGCGATTTCCCGCTCGCGCACGCTCGAACGCGCCAGCATCAGGTTCGCCAGGTTCGCGCAGGCAATCAGCAAAACCAGTCCCGCGGTGGCCAGAAGAAAAAGGAGCGGCTCTTCATAGTCTTCTCGGAGGGACGATACGCCTGATCCCGCAGCTACCGCTGTCAACTTATATTTCAGGTAGTATTTGGCAGTTTCCGGACGATATTTCGGGGGAAGGGTGTTGCCGAATACCGCGGCCGATATCGTGCTCAGTTGAGCCGCGGCCCGCTCCACAGTCCAGCCTGGCTTGAGGCGTCCGTTCACGCCGAGCCACCAGTGATCCCTCCCCTGCGTGTGACTCTCTTCGCCGGCGATGGCGGGTTCGGCGCAGATCGGAACCGCAACATCGAAGCTCCGTCCCACTTCCATCCCGAAGAATTCCGGCGGCGTGACGCCCATGATCGGGAGGCGATGACCGTCGATCGAGATTTCTTTTCCGATGATCTGCGTATCGCCGCCGAACTGGCGCTGCCAAAAGCCGCTGCTGATCACGGCCCCGCCCACGTCGCATCCTGGCCTGTCATCCTGAGCTGTTATCAGTCGTCCCATCAGCGGATTCACGCCGAGCGTCTTGAAAAAATCGCCACTCACCCACACTCCGTCCGCGAACTTCGCCTCGCCCCGATCGGCAAGGTTGAATCGTCGGTCGCCCCACGCAAACACGCTCGAAAATGCCTGCTGTAAATTCCGTATCTGCTCCCATTGGGCGTAGGTCAAATCGGCGTGGCGTGCGGAGAAATTGCCGCTGCAGCAATGCTCATTCTTGGCGATTCGCACCCCTGCAAGTTGCTCCGGGTGCGGCGTCGGCAGCATACGTAGGCGCACCGCGTCCAGTAGTTGGAATATTGCCGCATTGGCGCCGATGCCCAGCACGAGCGAAAGCGCGGCCACCGCAAAAAAGCCTGGGTTCAGCCGAAGCAGGCGTAAGCCATACCGAACATTCTGGAGCGTTTCATCAAGCCAATGAATGCTGTTCATTCCGACAAATCTCCTCCCGAATCAGGCCCGGATACTGACTATCCTTGGCTGGCCCTCACCGCTTCGATTGGTCGATTGTACTCCCCTCGAAGCTCGCACCTGAGAGAGTAACTCCGCGCCAGGAACGAAAATACCCCAACTTGCTAAGGTAAACACTTGCCTACCGAATCGACGCAAGGCCCTTCTCTCGATGATTTGCGTTGTTGGATTCTGGTGCGCTTCTCGGACAAGAGGCACCGGCTACGACACCGCCGAAGTG
>JAOAPP010000765.1 GCA_025462985.1 Bryobacterales bacterium
ATCCCTTGCAAATCGACTCCATGGCAAACCGAGCACGCCACCGTTTTACCCCCGCCCGTATCTACCAGCTTCTTGCCCTTCTCGATGCTGCCCACCGGACCATATGCCACAAACCCCGACCGCGGATTGCGAAGCATCTCGGTGCCTTCGGGATCCTGCGGCGTCTCGATAATCCGCTGGCCGATCGGCTCCTTTTCGTTGCCTGGCAGCGGCATATACATCCCCACCGAGCTGTACATCTTCGGAACGCTCTCGGTCTCCACCACCTTGATCCACGGCGTCCACTTCATCGATCCAAAGTAATTGGCCGCTTCCGAGATTTCTTCCTCGGTCATGGCTTTCGCAATGGAGCTCATCAGCGCCGTATTCTTCTTGCCAGGATCGGCACTCTTCCGTTCACCAGCCCGAAACTCATGCATTTGTTCGACGAAATAGCTCACCGGGAAGCCCGCTATGGAAGCATTCTCGGGCTTTCCCTTGCCGTTTGGATAGTGGCATAGCGCACACGCCCAGACTTGCGGCTTTCGCCCTTGAGCGACCACGGCCGGCATAGGCGGATGATCGCCAGGGAACCAGTCCGCCGGCCCAAAGTGATCCTGAATCTGCGCAGGCGTGAACGCCAACAAACTTCCGGGAATATGTTTCGGCCCGCTATCGGGCACACCTTCCTCGTGCGGAGCCGGTCCGCTCGCCTTGGTTCCATACGCCCACGATGGAGCCGTATCGCCAACTCCCCACATGCCTCCCGCCGCCGCTGCCGAAGCCAGCGCCGCGACGGCGGCGAGCCGAAGACAAATCCTCTTTTGAACTCTCATAGTCAACTGACTATGATATTCGCGTCCCTACGCGGGCGCTCAATCGGCGCGGAGGGCCGTCATCGGATCTGCGCGAGTGGCTCGCATGGCCGGCACATAGCACGCAAGCGCCGCGACGGCGGTAGCGATCACGCACGTAGCTCCAATCGCCACTGGATCGACCGCGCTCACGCCATACAGCAAGTTGCCGAGCAGCCGGGACAGTGCAAGACCCAGAAGGACACCCAGCGCAATTCCGGCCACCGCCAACTTCATCCCGCTCGCCAGAACGCTGCCCATCACATCCCATCGCCTCGCGCCGAGAGCCATCCGAACTCCGAACTCGTGGATCCGTTGATTTACTGAATACGCAATCACGCCATACGTGCCGATCGCGGCTAGAACGAGTGCCAGAGTTGCGAAAAGTCCTACCAGTGACAATGCAATGCGCGGCGTGGCAAAGGATTCGTCCGCCACCAGTTGCATTGTTCTGACATCCGAAACTGCCAGATTGCCGTCGAGGTCCCTCACTCGCGCACGCAGCCGCGTAGCGACCAGGAGCGGGTCAGAACTGGAGCGAATCGCAATCGAGAGATTCCCGATCGAAAATGGCGTCTGCGGCACCGGCCACCAGAATGCAGCCTCTGATCCAGCACTATTTGGCGTGTCCTTTACATTGGCAACGATACCCACCACCGTCATCCAGTCACTCTCCTTCGGACGATCGCTGAAGGTCATTCTCCCGCCGAGCGCATCGCCGTGCCTCCAGAAGCGGGCCAAAGCTTCGTTGATAATCAGGGCACGCCGGCTTCCGGCTTTATCGTGTTCGTCGAACTCTCTCCCGCGAACTATCGGAGTGCCGATTGCACGAAAGAAGCCGGAGGTTGCCGTGTGATACCGAGCATGGAAAAAGTCATGAGCCGGAGGCGCCTCCCCCTGTATCTGAAAGCCGCCTGCATTCTCATCCCATCCAGTCCAGGGCAGATCAGACGCCGCACCCAGAGCCATCACGCCCGGCGTGTTGCGAATTGGCGGGAGCAGGCGTTCGTAAAAGCTTGCGACGGCCTTGGTGTCCGGATAGGTCGCCTCCGGAAGCGAAATGCTCGCCGTCAACACTCTGTCGGGACGAAAGCCCGCATCCGTCCGGAGAAGATGGACGAAGCTACGCAGCATAAGTCCCGCGCCGATCAGGAGCACGCAGGCCAGCGTTACTTCGCTGATCACCAGTCCATTGCGCAAGCGCAGAGTGCTGCGACTGCTGGTAGTGCTTCGCCCACTCTCGTGCAGGCATTCCCGCAGATCCGTTCGCGAACCCTTAAGTGCCGGAACAATGCCAAACACGATACCGGTCCCGATCGCCGCCAGTAACGTGAACAGGAACACCGGCGCATCCACATGAATGTCGGCGGCCCGTGGAAAATCCGCTGGCAGCAGAGCCAGCAGGGCCTTCACCCCTGCCACCGCCAAAACGGCTCCTAGGATCGCGCCCACCCCCGCCAGCAGGACGCTCTCAGTTAGCATCTGCTGCACTAAGCGCCTGCGGCGTGCACCTACTGCCGCTCTCAGCGCAAGTTCGCGCTGCCGCGACGTGGCTCGCGCCAGTTGCAGGTTGGCCGCATTGACACATGCCAGTAGCAGCACCAGAGCCACCGCTCCCAGCAGCACCAGCAGCATGCGCCGCGTGCGGCCCACAATCTCGGCTCCAAGCGGTACCACTAATACGTTCCAGCCCGAGTCCCCATTCGGATGTTCGCGTGCCAGTTGCAGCATGACGGCATTCATTTCGCTTTGCGCCTGCGCCGGAGTTATGTCTTGCCGCAGGCGTGCAATCGCATCCAGGAAGTGCGATCCGCGGTCATCGTTATCGGAGAACGCAAAGGCGGTCCAGACATCCACCGTGTCCCCGTAGGCCACCGAATGGTACATGTTGCCGGGGTGCTGCACTCCTGGGGGCATCACGCCGACCACCATGTAAGGCACTGCGTCCAACATGATCTTGCGCCCGATTACGTCCTTGCGCCGGCCCAACCGTGTGCGCCAGGTTTTGTCGCTGACGATCGCCGTTGGCGCCTTCCCACGCAACTCATCCGTGGGCTCAAATTCGCGCCCCATTGCAGGCTTGAGTCCCAAGACGCGAAAAAAGCCGGCCGTGGTCGAAAACCCGGAAAGCCGAATCGCTTCTCCCGTCCCGCCCAATTGCAAATCCCTGCGAGTGTAGGCGGCCATCGACTCGAAGCTATGCAGCCGATTCCGGAAATCCCGGAAGTCGTTCTGATTGACCGGGAACTTCGGCCATGCAGGATTGGATGTGAAAACACGAACCAGCCGATTCGGATTCCGGTAGGGCAGAGCTCGCAATAGAACACCATTAATCACGCTCACGATCGCGCTTGTCGCCCCGATGCTTAGCGCAAGAGTGCAAATCATCACGAACGTGAACCCGGGACTCTTCGCCAGCATCCGGGCGCCATACCGCAAGTCCTGTCGTAAACTCTCGACAAAGTCTGTCCCCCGCATGTCCCGGCATTCCTCCTCGATTTGCGCGATTCCGCCTAGCTTTCGGAGGGCCTCGCAGCAGGCTTCTTTTTGCGATAGTCCACGCGCGCATCCCTCCTCGATTTCCTGATCCAGGTGGAACCGCAATTCTTTGGCAAGCTCTCTTTCCACCTCGCCTCGGCGGAGCAGGGACCGGGCTCGCATGCGAAAAACGTCACGCCAGCGCCAACCCGCCACGTTGCCCTCCTAAGCCAGCCGGATCACCAACCCCACGGCATTCGACAGACGCACCCATTGCGCCAGTTCCTTCTCCAGTTGCACCGTGCCGGCTTTGGTCAGCTGGTAAAACTTTGCCTCACGCCCGGTGTCCGTCGTGCGCCATTTGGCCGAAATCCAGCCCTGCTGCTCCAGGCGGTGAAGGGCCGGATACAGTGCTCCCTGCGTCACCTGAAGAGCAGCCCCGCTGACCTCCTGAATCCGTTTCGCAATGGCCCAGCCGTGCTTCGGCTCAGTCGAGAGGGTTTTCAAAATCAAAAGGTCCAGCGTGCCCTGAATCAGATCAGAAGGCCGACTCAAGGGAGGACACCTAAACAACTGAAAATCTGCATGCCTAAGTTACTTATATAAGCATGCGATCTGCTTCTGTCAAGAGAAAACCAGACAGAAGGCCTAATCAGTAGCAAGTTACTGACTAGAGAAACTGGCGCGCACTTCCGTGC
>JAOAPP010000779.1 GCA_025462985.1 Bryobacterales bacterium
ACACAGCTAGGGTGTGGAACTGACCCTTGTGGATCATCTGCATGAGTTCGATAGCCATGAGAACTCGGCGTGCATTATAGAACTTCTTGAAGCCGAGCATCTGCTGTACCCGGAATTTGATTCGCCGATGGTCTTGCTCCACTATGTTGTTCAAGTATTGACAACAGCGAATCTTCACCGGGTTGTCCCAACGATAGTTGAACTCGTTGCGCATGCCCATCCGCCGCAATGCTGCATGGCATGGCTCGAAACCATCGAGCGTGATCGACCGCGGTTCGCCATGACGCTTGAGCGCCTTACGAAAGAATGCTTTCGCTGCGCCACGTTCCGCGTACGGCTGAGCTTGATTCCACAAATCGTACACGGGGCAATCCACACGCCCAATTCACTCATGATCTCGGAAAGATCGCGATAGCTCAGCTTGGAACGAAGATACCACCGGACACAAAGAACGATCACATCATCTGAGAACCAGCGCTTTGCAAATAGCGGGTTGCGGATCTCCCGACGGCGAGCCATACCTTCAATTGTCGCGGTAAGGTGCAACAGAACCAGACTGCGGGTCCAGCAGCTCGCGCGCACGTTAGTGCCACGCCATTCCGTCAGGGTAACAATACATCTGAAGAGATTGTGCCTTCATCTCGATGCTGTATCCAGGCCGGGATGGAGGCATGTAGCGGTCCCCCTTCATACGAACAGGATCGAGAAAATGCTCGTGCAAGTGATCGACATACTCGATCAATCGATTTTCGAGTGAAGCAGAAACGCAGATGTAGTCGAACAACGATAGATGTTGCACGTACTCGCAAAGTCCGACGCCGCCTGCGTGCGGACAGACCGGAACACCAAATTTCGCAGCCATCAGCAGCACACTCAGAATCTCGTTCACTCCACCCAGCCGGCAGCTATCGATCTGACACACATCGATAGCCCCAGCCTGAAAGAATTGCTTGAACATGACTCGGTTCTGACAGTGCTCTCCCGTTGCAACGCGAATGGGTGCAATACCCTTGCGGATCGCAGCATGGCCGAGCACGTCATCGGGGCTCGTTGGCTCTTCAATCCACCAAGGTTGAAAATGCGTTAACTCCTTCATGTTCGTGATCGCCTCATGCACATTCCAGCGCTGGTTTGCATCCATCATCAGTCGCCTTGAGCCAATCTCGTCACGAATAATCCTGGAACGGCGCATGTCATCCTGCAAATCGGCACCGACTTTGATTTTGAAGTGTGTCCATCCCTGTGCGATCGCGTCACGGCAGAGTTCACGCAGTTGTGTGTCGCTGAAACCAAGCCAGCCGGCAGAAGTTGTATAGGCCGGATACCCGGTATCGATCATCTCAGCCTGACGAGATGCGCGAGTGGGTGCGTTCCTGCTGAGAATGTCGAAAGCATCTTGAGGAGTGAGGACGTCATCGATGTACCGGAAATCGATGCATGATACGAGTTGTTCGGGCGGCATCTCGGTCAGCAGCTGCCATAAAGGTTTGCCCTCCGCTTTCGCCCAGAGATCCCATACCCCATTTACGATCGCCGCCGTCGCGAGATGAATGACGCCTTTCTCTGGCCCGACCCAACGAAGCTGACTGTCACCGGTTATCATTCGCCAGAACGCCCCCATATTCTGCGTGAAAGAGTCGAGCGTCTTTCCCACAACCAGTGGCGCCAGTGCTCGAATTGCCGCCACGCATAACTCGTTGCCGCGCCCGATCGTAAACGTGAGGCCATGGCCTTCGATGCTCGCCGTAGTGCGCAGAATACAGTATGCAGCGGAATAATCGGGGTCGGCGTTCATCGCGTCAGAGCCGATGTGCTCCCGCGAAGTCGGAAAACGAATATCGAACGCCTCGACGCTAATGATAGTAAGGGACATGTTCTGATTGGATCATTGTCTGGTTTAACGCCTAATGTGTTCAAGGGGCTAGCTGAGTCATGTGCGCCCGGAACCATCGAAGCTGAGGCCTGCGAGAGTGAGGCGGATCTGGGGCGATTAGTACGCTGAAGTCTGCCAGGGTCCGGCGAAGATGTCGGTCAGCTCATTCTCTATGTGGAACTTGCTCTCGGGTTTGCTGCCTAAGTTGGTGGTTGAGATACCCACGGACGCACATGACGATGACCTCTCGGTCGAAATGCGGTCCTTGAACAAGTCCACTACGCGCTTCGGCGGTGTGGCGTCCCGCCATTATCTCGCTACGGCCCAAACCGCTTTACAGTTTGCATCAGCGCCTTCACCTCCTCAGTCCCGGGTTTGGAAGTATGGGGTCAAGAGTAAGTGTCAAGCTTTATTTTCGTCTTACCTGCCAAACGTACTACATTTTAGGCACTATCCCACTCAAGCGCAGAACTTGAACGACACCAAAGAACGTTTTCTTGTCCTTGGCCGACGTGCTATCGTCCGCACGTAAGTCATTGAGCTGACTCGCATCATCGCCCAAACATATTAGGTAGATCTATCAGTACTGAATTCCTCCTTGGTATTAAACTGGGAGGAGTAGTTTCGTTTACATCGTAAACGTGTTAAAAAGGGGGAGTATATCCGAGCGAGCAAGGAGCTACTCCTGTTTTTAGCGGATCTTCCGAAGCCTTCACTTGAGTGAAGCTCATGACCGCTAAACCTGTTTCGGACGCGTGCAGATCAAAGTGTTGATACTGCCCATTGCCCGAGAAAGGCACTCGTCCTACAAATAGTCAGCTTGCGTCTGGTTACCACTGTACGTGGGACTCAAAGGGGCGAAGCCCGCCCAGTCCGGCTTTCGCTCTGAAAAGCATTAGGTCGCAATTTAAGCCGGCCTAGAGTCTGCCGTCCTCGTAAGTTGTAGCGGCAGTGAGTTTGAGGACGTAAGTTGTCCGCAGTTCCACGGGGAGTGATGACCGCGAATGATTGTCTAATGGTTACTTCTTCTATTGTCTTAACGGACTCAAATAATTCGGCAAGCCCGAAAGCGACACAACACGCATGGTACGCCATTCGTACGAAATCGAAATGTGAGACAGCGATTGCGGCAAGCTTGGACTACAAGGGGTATGATCACTTCCTGCCCCTGTATGCGGCGAGCCGTCGTTGGTCGGACCGGACTGTGCAAACCAAACTGCCTTTGTTTCCGGGCTATGTGTTCTGCCGTATGGACACGAAGCAACGCGTGCCCGTTCTAAGTATTCCTGGTGTCGTGTCCATTGTGGGCTTTGGAAATACGCCGGCCCCGATCCCTGATTCCGAGATCGATGCTGTGCAATCGGTTCTGGAATCTGGTCTTGTCGCCGAACCCTACCCGTTCATCGAAGGACAGCGGGTCCGGATGAGCAAAGGCCTTCTGACGGGCCTCCAAGGAGTTGTTGTGAAACAGAAGTCTGCTTGGAGATTGGTTGTATCTTTGACCATGCTTCAACGCTCGGTTGCGGTGGAAATCGATCGTGATTGGATTACGGTCGCAGAGTAATGCTCGTAGAAAACGGGACTGGACCCGAAGAGCAGATTGCCCCAATGTCGCTTGGAGCCAAAACAAAATTAATCAGCTTTCGCGTGAGTGAAGAGGAGTATGGCTGCATTCATAATGTCTGCCAGGCCAACGGGATGAGAAGCGTATCGGAACTCGCTCGCGCAGGCCTGAATTTGATTATGCGAACACCATCGAAGCTATCCCATGAATTGGTTGTGTCTCGCCTAACGGATCTCGAAGCCCGGCTCCAAATGCTAACGACTGAATTCCGGAATTTCATGTTGCGTACGGGCACTGTAAGCGGTCGGAGCACGACCTCTCGGTCGAACAAACAAGGGTAGGGAACATGCGATTGCGAATACATCCTCTGGTTCTTTCGGGGCTGCTGGCGGCGGTGAGCTTTGCCCAGAAGCCGGTTGCCCCACCCACAACGACGGTACCGGTCGATGCGCCTCGCGCGGCTGATTCGAGTCCGCTGAAGGATTACATTCTCGGGCCCGAAGACATGCTGTCTGTGCGTGTGTTGAACGCGGAAGAGGTCGCGAACACTCCCTATGCGATCGATCTGCTCGGTAACTTGACACTCCCGCGTATAGGGAAGATTCATGCCGCCGGTTTGACCTTGGGGCAACTCGAGGCCGAGTTGACGACCCGTTTCGGCGAATACTTGCAGCATCCCCTTGTGACCGTAGCTGTTTCCGAGTTTCATAGCCAGCCGATCTCCGTGCTCGGAGAAGTGGATACGCCAGGTGTCCATCAGATGAAGGGAAGAAAAACTCTCTTTGAGGTGATCTCGGAAGCGGGTGGGCTGAAAGACGATGCAGGAAATAGCATCAAGATCACTCGTCGCAAGGAGTGGGGCCCCATTCCGCTGCCGAACGCCACCATGGACCCCAGCGGCGAATACAGCGTGGCGGAGGTTGATATTCACTCCGTCATGACAGCCCAGAATCCGCGGGAGAACATCTCCGTCAAGCCAAACGATGTTATTACTGTGCCGAAGGCGGATCTCGTGTACGTCATCGGGGCGGTGACGAAGCCTGGCGGCTTCGTGCTTTCCGAAAAAGCAAATATCTCGATTCTGCAAGCCCTGTCGATGGCGGAAGGACTCCAGCGGACGGCTGGTTCCGGCAACGGCAAAATTCTGCGTACGGCATCCGGAAGCAGTCAGCGTGTGGAGATCCCGGTCAATGTGAAAAACATATTAGCCGGAAAGCAGCCCGATGTTCCGCTGCTGGCCAACGACATTTTGTTTATTCCAAGCAGCGCGGCAAAGTCAGCATCTCTGCGCGCCTTAGAAGCCATCATTCAGACTGGGACAGGCGTTGCGATCTACGCTCATCCATTTTGATCGCCGTCAATAAAACACTCACCAATGGAACAGAACATGTTTGATCGGGAACTAGCACCTCGTCGCGTTTCCCCCGCCCGGATAGAGACTCGGCCTCTGTCTTATACGGATCTGGTCTCGGGAGATCTGGGCACCGATTCGGAATCGCGAGGACTGCTCGAGTACTGGCATGTTCTGCGACGACGCCGCAAAACCGTC
>JAOAPP010000837.1 GCA_025462985.1 Bryobacterales bacterium
GTACTGGTTCGGGAACTTCGGGTGAACCGGCCCGCACTGTCACCAGCCCGCACACGAACGCAAGGACCAGTGACCATGCCCCGCCTCTCCGCCGACACGATCAAGCAGGGCCTGCTCCATTCCGACGTGGACGTGCGGTTCGCCGCCCTCCACTACTTCGCCGAGGCCCACAGTCCGGACCCGTCGGTCATGCAGGTGGTGATCGACGCCCTGGACCGGTACGGGCGCACCACGGCGTTCCGGTTCCTGAACCCGATCACCCTCCTCACCCAGTCCCAGTCCACCGTCCGCTGGGCCGTCGAGGAGTTGACCGGCCGGTCCGGTCGCCCCGCGACGGACCGGGACTACCTGGGGATCATTGCCCGGCTCTTGTGCCACGCCGACCCCCGCCTCGTCCTCCCGCACCAGACCGATCTCCAGACCGCGCCGGCATTCGGCCCGGAGTTCCGAACGCACCTCGCCCGCCGCATTCGCAATCTGTCCAGGGACGGGGACACGCTGTGGCGGGAACTGGAAGCCGTCTGCGAGGAGGGTAAGGACAAGCAGTACCTCGGCGATGTGCGGTGGACCGAGGGGCTGGACCTCGTGGAGGAACTGGCTCGCCAGGGTGAGCGGCACGCCGGCCGGGCGATGGAACTCCTGGCGGTCGAGATCGAGAACTACGAGGGCCACCCGCTGGCGTGGCTGGAACCGCTGATCGTTCGGCTGGCCGGGGAACTGCGGCACGAACCGGCGGTCCCGTTGATCGTCAAGAAGTTGCACGAGGACGGCGACGTGCTGAACGAGCAGTGCCAGTACGCCCTCGTGAAGATCGGGACCGACGCGGTGATCCAGGCCGTCGGTGACGCCTATCCGGCCGCCGAGTGGCACTTCCGGCTGTACGCCAGTGGCGTCCTCGGCGGCGTCCACAGCGACCTCGCCGTCCGCGTCGGCACCGGACTTCTGAAGAGCGAACCCGACCTGGACCTTCAGGTGTGGCTGGCCCAGGCCCTCGTGGACCAGCTTTCGACAGAAGGGAACGACGCCGCGTGCCGTACACTGCGGGACGACCCGGACCTGCGGGAGTTGCGGGACAAACTGATAGCGGCGTGTGCCCTGACGGGCCAGAGCTACCCGGAGCTTGAGGAGTGGCGGAAGGAGCGCGAGGACGAGAGCCGTCGGAAGCCGTTCATGTTCGGCGGGCCGGCACTCCCGCCCGCACCCCCGGCGGCTCGCGTTCCGTCGCCGCCGAGAGTTCTGCCCCCGGCCCCGGTCCAGCGAGCGGGCCAGAAGGTCGGCCGGAACGACCCGTGCCCGTGCGGGAGTGGGAAGAAGTTCAAGAAGTGTTGCCTGTCGAAGGCCGACGGGGGCGGTGCGTGAGCCTGCCAGAATCGATGGAGAGGGGGCGTTGAGCGACACGTTCTCCGAAGAGCTTGGCGTGACTCGACAGCGCGGGCACCCCGCCGCCAACCTGAGCAGGCACACCTCCGGCGGCACGTTGACCCGCAGCGGCACGCCCGCCTCGCCCAGCCCGCGCGACACGAACACGGCCGACGCCGGACCCTTTACCAACCCGTGCCGGTACTTGTCCCCGTACTTCGACGGCAGCCAACTCGACCCCAGCCCGCGCAGGTACACCTGCCCGCCGTGCGTGTGCCCGCTCAGGACCAGCCCGACCCGGCCGTCGGGGCGGTCCTCGGCGAAGTCCGGGTTGTGCGACAGTAAAACCACCGCTGCACCGGGTGGCACGCCGTCGAGCGCGCGGTCCATGTCCGGCTTGCCCCACCACAGGTCGTCCACACCCGCGAGCCACAGGCGGTCGCCGCCGAGCGACACCGGCCGGTTGCGTTTGGTCAGGTCGGTCAGCGGGGTGGCGGCGACGAGTTCGCGGTACACGGCCCCGCTGCATGTCGTGGTTGCCCGGCACCGCGAACACGCCCAGTGGCGCAGACAGGGCGGACAGGGCCTCCAGGCAGGTCGGCAGTTGCGTGTGGGCGTCAACGCCCTTGTGTGCGTAGTCGCCGACCAGCGCGATGAGGTCCGGTGTGAGCGCGTTCGTGAGCCGGACCGCTTCGCGGATGAAGTTGATCCCGACGAAGGGGGCCGTGGTGCAGGTCGGCCAGAACCGCGACCGTCTTGCCGGCGAACGTCGGCGGCAGATTCGGGACCGCGACGGCGTGGCGTCTGACCCGGATGTGGGCGGCCTCGTAGAACCCGTACCCGGCGGCGAGGCCGGCGGCCCCGGCCAGCCCGAAGCCGGCCTGGAGGGATCGGCGGATGAACGTGCGGCGGCTAATCACGCGGGTGTGCCCTTCGGACCGGGAAGCGGGAACGGGTGATTATTGAACCGCATCGGGGGTGGGCAAACAATGGCGATGTGAACGACCATGCGCGGCGGTTCTACCTGCACGCTCAAGCCGCAAAGCGACCGTTGCCGATTCTCCTGCGCCGGCGTCCGATTCGTCTATACTTGTTCTTTTTTACTCTCTGATACCGTACGCGCTGGTAATAGAGGAATCGAACGCCGGCCGGGAGAATCGGCAACAGGATGGCCCGGCGTGAACCCGACCACAACGGACCTCATAGACGATGACCGATCCCTTCCGCCTGATCCCGACGCCCCGGCGCGTCACTGCAACCCCGCTTCGATGGCAGGCGGGGAGGTGAAGGGCGACCCCGGCGCTCACCATCGTCCGTTCCACTCCGTTCGGCCCGGACCGCGAACTCTTCCCG
>JAOAPP010000002.1 GCA_025462985.1 Bryobacterales bacterium
AGCCTGGCGGTGATGGCCCAAGGCGAAGATCAAATGGCGCGGACGCCGGACCGGGTAATGGCGGTCTGCACATGGGCGACAACGTTTGCTTCGCTCGCAGTTGCCGGCCTGGGCATTGCTGTCATCCCATGGGCACTGCCGTTTCTCTATGGCCGGAGTTATGCGGGCGCCACCGCAGCTGTAGCGATTGCCTTGGGAACAGCGGTCGTGCACATGGGGAGCGGCCCCGCTTCGGCCAGAGTGAGTATTCTATCGGTTCGCACGACGGGGCTGATCAATACCCTATGGGCGGTTCTAGTGGCGCTTGCGTCTGGAACGTTTATCTGGTGGGGCGGCAATGCCGCTAAAGCGGCTTTCATCTACTTGGGCGCGCATGTGGTCTCGGCGGTTTTGCTGTGGCTCACTCTGCGCAGACGGCAATCCATGCCGGCGGGTATGAGCGCGGTGCTCGCAACGGGCGGCGGGACAACGCTGGTGCTCGTGGTGCTCGCCCAGCTTCGTGAATCGCGTCCGGCAATCTCGGGTTCGCTGAGCGGATTGCTGTTCTTCGTGACAATAGCGGGACTTGGTGCGTTGCTCTTCATTGCGCGACGGCAGCACTGGCTGCCGAAGGCGTCGCAACTCAAGCGCCTGTTGCGTGCGCAGTGGAGCAGACGGAGGGGACTCCATGCCTGAACCCCGTTCTGCCGTCTTGCCGCCAGCGGTATCATCGCAATCCGCGTTATTGCAGCCGGATTCGATGAAACAACAGGTGCGCGTTCTAGCCCTGGTGCACTTACGCAACATTCACCGCTCCACCGGGGCCGGGCGAGTGGCGCGGCAGCTGATCGAGCACTTGGCCGAGCGGCCCGATATCGAGCTTCAGGTGCTGGCCGACCCCGGCGATCACGCCCGGATCGTGAATCTCGTGGGCAGGCCGTGGAGCGACTTCCAATATCGATTCTTCGCGAAAGAAACCTCCCGCCAGCAGGCAGAGTGGTTCCTCCTGGACCGCCCGCACGCCGAGCGTTATTGGTCGGAAGCTCAGATCATGTTCTGCACCGCCGAGTCGTATGTGCCCGTGCGGCACGCCCGGCTGGTCATTACCCTGCACGATGCGGCGTACTTCGAGAGCAATGCGCATCGGATCGACTGCGGGTTCGTCGCGCAGCGGCTGAAGTGGAGTTTGCTGTACCGCAAGATGGGACGCCGAGCGGACCTGTTCCACACTGTTTCGCAGTTTTCGGCCGAGCGGCTGGCCCACTTCTTTCCCGCTTTGCGTGGGCGTCTCCGAGTGGTGCCCAATGCGGTCACGCCGCATTTCTTCGAACCCGTGAGCGTGCCGGGCAACGAGTATCTCGATACAGAAGGCCTGCGGAATCGACCATTCGTCCTGGTTCCTGGCGGGCTGCACTTCCGGAAGAATGCTGATGTGATCTTCGACGGCTGGCCGCTTTTGAAGAGACTGCATCCGGATCTGCAATTGATCGTGGTCAATCACTCATCGCCCGATTACATGGAGCGTGCGCGTCAGTTCGGGCCGGATTTCCGGGTCATCGGCTTCGTGTCCGACCATGCGCTTCGGGCCTTGTACGGCGCCGCGCAATGCGTGTGGTTTCCGTCGCGCTATGAAGGATTTGGCTTGCCTGTCGTGGAAGCGATGGCGTGCGGTGCAGCCGTCGTGGCAAGCCGGGCTTCCTCGTTGCCTGAAATTGCGGGGAACGCGGCGCTGCTGGCCCAGCCGCAGGATGCGGCTGACCACGTGGAGCGGATCGATGCCGTCCTGCGCAGCGAATCCTTGCGTGCGGACCTGGGGCGTCGCGGTGTCGAGCGCGCCCGGCAGTACACCTGGAGCGAGTCGGCACGGCAGATGAAGGATCTGTTTGAGGGCCTGCTATGAGCGCAGCGGCAATGGCAGAGGGGACGGCATCGGAACGCCGTGTCGTAGTCGTGCATCGCGGCGCACGCGATGCATACCAGGTGGCTGCCGCCCTCGCTGGTGAAGGAATGCTGGAGGCTCTGTATACAGACCTGTACTGGCCAGGAGAACGCCCGTGGGCGCGGCGGTTGGAACGCATACTGGGCAGGAGTTCGGCAGCTTTGCTCGGAGCGCGGCACAATGCGGAGCTTCCGGCGTCGTTTGTCCGGCAGATCCCGATAAGTGGGATGATTTCATTCGCATTGGACAAGATCAGGCACGCTCCATTCTCGTGGCGTCGGCGCGCCACCCGCTGGACGGACGCCCGGCTCGGCCGCCTTGCGGGCGCGCATGCAGCGAAGCACGATGCCCTGATTTTGGCCTATAGCTATTACGCGGCGGACGCTTTGCGCTTCGCCAATCGACCCGGCATGCTATTCCAAGCGCACCCGCATCCGGCGAGCGTGCGCCGCATTCTTGAGGGCGAACGAGCGGACCACCCCGACTGCGCCGCTTCGCTTGAGAAGGAGTGGGAACTGTCACTCGATCCGGCCGACTTTGAGCGGCTGGTCTCCGAACCCAGGCTGGCCGCCCACTGTCTCGTGGCATCCTCATTCACCAGGCAAACGCTTATCGAAAACGGAACGGATCCAGGGGCCATCACGGTGATTCCCTATGGCGTGGACGGCCGGCGTTTCTTTCCTGGTGAGGCGTTGGGCAGGCGTTTAACCACCGCACCGCTGCGGCTGCTGTTTGTGGGAACCATCACGCAGCGCAAAGGGATCAAGTACCTGCTTGAGGCGCTGCGCATGGTGCGTCACCCGGACATGGAAGTGACAGTATGCGGGCGCGTAGTCGATGATCTGGCTTTATTCAAGCCGCTTGCCGGACAAGTAACGATTCGATCTTCTGTGAGCCACGCGGAACTGCTCGCGGCTTACCAGGCGGCGGACCTGTTTGTTTTCCCCTCGGTGGCCGAAGGCTTTGCGCAAGTGTTGCTGGAGGCCTTGGCATGTGGACTGCCTATTCTCAGCACAACACACACCGCGGCGCCTGACCTGATCGAGGAAGGGCGGGAAGGCTTTGTGGTGCCGCCGCGCCGGCCTGACTTGCTCGCCGAGCGAATCGAGTGGGCAGTGCGGCATCGTCGCGAGCTCCGCGACATGCGGCAGGCAGCACGGACCCGGGCCGAGCACTTTACTCATCAGCGCTTCCGTGAAGGCGTGATGGCGGCGGTGCACTCGTTTGCGAAGCGCATCTCGGCTGCTGACGCGACCGGTATGGAGCAGGAAAGAAAACGGCGGGCGGCCTATGTTTAATCCACAAGCGGAGGTAAGCGGACGCGAGGTGACCAACAATGTTTAGCCAGGCAATTCCGCGTCACCAGAACGCGCCCGGCAGTGCGGTCCAAAGCGGGTGCGATCTGGCAGTGTTGTGGATCGATTGGTACGCCTATCACATTGGACGATTCCGAGGTCTCATGGAATCGCCTGAACTGCAAGGGCGCGTCGCCGGGATAGAAATGGTGGGCGGCGAAGGCGTACATTCCGGATTGAAGTTCCGCGAAGCCATTCCTGCTTCGTTGCCGGTCCATACATTGTTCCCTGGCGGCAACTGGCGCGACGCCAAAGGGTGGGATGGCGTCACAGCAGTGTGGAACTGCCTGACGAAACTCAACCCGTCGGTTGTTCTTGTGCCGGGTTACTACGTGCGTCCAGCCTTAACGGCGGCGCTCTGGTGTCGCTGGCACAGGCGGCGGGCAATTTTGATGTCGGAGAGCACTGCGGACGATCACCGGAGATCGCCTGGGTATGAGGCGCTCAAGAGCCTGCTGATTCGCAGCCTCTACGATTGGGCAATCACGGGGGGTGCGCCGCAACGTCGTTATCTGGAACAGCTGGGATTCCCGCCCGAGCGGATTGCAGGGTTCTATGACGTGGTGGACAACGACTTCTTTACCGTGGAAACTGCTGCGGTCAGGCGTCAATATCGTGCTGCCGATTTTTCACTGCCTGACGGCTACTTCCTATATGTCGGGCGTTTGTCGGCAGAGAAGAATGTTGCTGGTCTCATCGAAGCCTATGCGGAATATCGGCGCGGAGGAGGCACGCAGGCTTTGGTCTTGGTAGGGGACGGACCAATGCGGGCGGAACTTGAAGCGCTGGCTGCCCGAACCGGCTTTGGCATCGATATCAGGTTTGAAGGTCTGCACGGCACTGCGGAACTGCCCCGGTATTACGCTTTCGCCGGCTGCTTTGTCCTGCCGAGTACGCGTGAACCCTGGGGCTTGGTCGCAAACGAGGCCATGGCGGCCGGGCTTCCCGTGCTGATTTCGCGGCGCTGCGGCTGTGCCGAGGACCTCGTGCTGGAGGGCGAGAACGGTCTCCTCTTCGATCCGGCGGAGCCCGGGGCCCTCACTGCATCGCTCAGTGTCATGGGCAGTCTGGGACGCGCCAGGCTGGCGGAAATGGGCGCTGTTTCGGAAGCGATCGTCGCCCGCTACTCACCGCGAGCATGGGCGGCCGAGGTAGTGCGCCTGATGCGCGCCTGACGCCGGGAGCAGAATGAGCACTCAGGCAAACAGCTTCGAGGAACCCCGATTTTCAGTGCCGGAAGCACCTTCCCGGGAGCACAGCCGACGGTGCCCGCCGCACTGGCTTGAAGTCGTTTCACATCTTCATCCGAAATATGGCGGCTTGAGTGCCGCCGTCCCGGCCCTCAGTGCGGCTGTTGCGGCTGCCTCCGGCAACCTGGTGACACTGGCGGCCTTCTGCGCCGAAGGAGAACGAATAGTGCCGGCAGAGGCCGGAGTCATCGACATCCAGCACCTGCCTCTCGGGCGTCGGCAATTTAGGCAGGACATCACGGCGGGTGAGCGCTTCCGGTCCCTGGTCGCGAACGCGGCCGCTGTTCACATACACGGGTTGTGGCAGCACTCCACCGCTCATGCCGCCCGTTTGGCGCGCGAGTTGCGCATCCCTTATGTGGTGTCCGCGCATGGCATGTTGGACCGCTGGGCCCTGGGCCAGAAACGTTGGAAGAAGGCCGTGTACGCGGCCTTGGTGGAGCGCCCGTTGTTGCGTCGTGCAGCCTGCCTGCACGCCCTAACCGAAGCCGAAGCCGACGACTACCGGCGCTTCCGTTTGCGCTGTCCCGTGGCGGTGATTCCAAACGGCGTCACCGTGAAGGCCGACGTGGATGCGGAACTCTTTCTGTCCCGGTTCCCAGCTTTGCGCGAGCAGCGTCTTTTTCTATTCCTGGGCCGTTTGCACGTGAAAAAGGGAGTTCACGTTCTGTGCGAAGCGTGGTCGGACGTTGAGGCGCACTGGCCGGACGCGCACCTGGTGATCGCGGGGCCTGACTTTGAAAACACACGCGCTGCGCTTGAGGGGCGCTGTGCATCGCTCGGCTGCAGGCGTGTAACATTCGCCGGAATGCTGCAGGGCGATTTGAAGTGGAGTGCTCTGCGAGCCTCAGATGTTTTCGTGTTGCCGTCGTACTCGGAAGGACTGAGCGTGTCCGTGCTCGAGGCTATGGGCATGGGCCTGCCTGTGATCGTGACTCGGCAGTGCAATGTGCCGGAGGTCCGAATACGGGATTGTGGCTGGGAAATTGATCCGGACCGAGATGCGCTTGGGTCCGCGATTGAAGAGTGCCTGGGAGCCCCGGCAACGCGGCTGGCTGCCATGGGAGGGAATGGCCGCGAGTTGGTGGAGAGCCGCTTCAGTTGGTCCCGCGTCGGACGTCAGATGGCTGCGGTCTACGGATGGATTGCCGGCGGGTCCAAGCCCACTGGCGTATTTGCGGGGGAGCGCGACGAAGCCGTCTGGGACACGGCCAGAAAAGGAGTATCCGCATGAGCGCGGTACGGCTGAGGCGATTCGACAATTCATGGTACCGGCCGGGCCGGCCGCGCTGGCAGCAGATCGCATGGTTCTTCGCGGGCCTGCCGCTGCTGCGCTCGGCTGTGCTCCCTTCCTCATCGTTCCGGGTATGGCTGTTGCGCCGCTTCGGCGCAGACGTGGGACACGGCGCGGTGATCAAGCCGGGTGTGCGCGTGAAATACCCGTGGCATCTGCGCATGGGAAACGATTGCTGGTTGGGCGAAGACTGCTGGATCGACAATCTCGCCACAGTGACTCTGGGCTCGAACGTGTGCATCTCACAAGGCGCTTACTTGTGCACGGGCAATCACGATTGGAGCGACCCGGCTTTCGGATTACGAACCGAGCCAATCAGCGTAGGCGACGGCGCATGGGTGGGAGCGCGGGCGCTACTCGCTCCGGGTGTGCACTTGGGCGAAGGTGCAGTGGCGGCGGCCGGGAGCGTCGTGTCGCGCAGCATCCCGCCGTGGGAAGTGCACAGCGGGAATCCGGCGGCCTTTTTGCGTGTGCGGCGAATTCGGACAGACGGCGAAGCGGCGGCCCCGGCCATAGGAGCGCGTGCGGCGGGAGTGGGGAAATAAGGGTTTTTTGCGGCCCGCCGCGGTAGTCAGACAGGGTTGCAGAGGAAAAAAGAAGCAAGAGGTTACTTACATGCCAAAATCAGCACTCATTACCGGAATAACCGGACAAGATGGTTCATATCTGAGCGAGCTCCTGCTCTCGAAGGGCTACATCGTCCACGGGTTGATTCGGCGGTGCTCATCTTTCAACACATCGCGGATCGATCACATCTACGCGGATCCGCATGAGCAGGGACGACGGCTGGTTTTACACTATGGCGACCTCACCGATCCGACCGGTCTGCGGCGGGTCATCGAAACGGCGAAGCCGGACGAGATTTATAACTTGGCCGCTCAATCGCATGTCAAGGTATCTTTTGAAAATCCCGAATACACCGCGGATGCCGACGCGACTGGCACGCTGCGTCTGCTCGACTGCGTACGCGATCACGTTGAGCACACCGGCCGTGAAATTCGCTTCTATCAGGCAGGTTCCTCCGAGATGTACGGAGCAGCTCCCCCACCCCAGGACGAGCATACGGCTTTTTACCCCCGTAGCCCCTATGCAGTGTCAAAGGTCGCTGCACACTGGTACGCCCTGAACTACCGTGAGGCTTACAAGCTGTTCGTCAGCAACGGCATTCTATTCAACCACGAGTCGCCCAGGCGGGGCGAAACGTTCGTCACCCGAAAAATCACACGCGCGCTGGGCCGAATTGTGGCGGGCTTACAAGACAAAATCTATTTGGGTAATCTCGAAGCCAAGCGCGACTGGGGCTTCGCCGGCGACTACGTCGAGGCGATGTGGCTGATGCTTCAACATCATGAGCCGGGAGATTTCGTCGTCGCGACGGGCGAAGCTCACTCCATCCGCGAGTTTCTCCACGAGGCTTTTTCCTACGTCGGGCTCGATTGGGAGAAGTATGTCATGGTAGACCCGCGCTACTTTCGCCCTACCGAAGTTGACTATCTTCTAGGCAATCCTGCCAAAGTACGCGAGGCATTTGGGTGGAGGCCATCCGTTTCCTTCAAACAACTGGTTCGCATGATGGTGGACCATGACATCCAGCTTGGCGAGCAGGATCGCATGATCCAATCGACGCGGTATCCGTCGGAGGTGTCGGTAGCGGCCAAAGCTTAGACTAGACGCCGGTTCTTCGAATCGGACATGGAGCGCCAGAGGCCAAGTGCCTGACGGCAGCAGCTTACGCGCTCCATTCTTTCTCTCCGGCTAAGGTGCTAAGACCGGCGATCGAGCAGCCGCGGCATCGGCGTAAATCTGCGCCACGGTCAAATTGTTCGGATCCCAATAGTCCGCGTGCACTACCAGAATGTCGCCATGCGACACTGCTTGGGTAAGTTGCGGTCGGTACTGGGCCAGTTTGCCCGGATCGACATCGTTAACCAGGTTCACACTGAACGCGTTTGGATAATAGTTGTAAACAGTCGAAGGTGTACCTAGATCAGTGTGGAAGATGAAGCTCTGGAATGCCGCGGTATACCCGTAGTAAGCTGGCGTAGTTTCCTCCGGGATGAGCAGCGAGTCCGGCAGTGCAGCCGCGGCTTTTCGGAAGATGTCAACAGGAAGAGTACCCCCGTTCGCCTCGACTGAAGAGTCAATGTAGAAGAGCGTGGCGCCCCACCGATTGTGCGCAAACCTCATTTTTCGGATGAGTTCTGAGGTGACTTGCGCATCGGGCAAGCTGACCTGTCCGGCCGTTCCGTCCGCATTGAGCGTGAAATGTTGCGGCCGGACACATACACCGACACGGAAGCCGGCGTTGCGCATGATGGCGAAATACGCGTCGTCCAGCTTTTTTCCGGCATACGGCGAATTCGGGTCGGTGACGATGCTTTCCATTTCGGGAGCAACCTGGGCAATTTGGTCAGGTTCGCAAACATAGCTGGTGCTCTGCGGATATTGCTCGCCTTCGATGTCCCAAGTGATCACCCCTTGAGCGTTGAGTTGCTGTAAGTTCTGAACGTTGTTCTGGGCCTGCTGCAGTATCCGGTTCTGAAATTGCGCCAACCCCCCGCTCGTTCGGATATCGAAGTCGTTCGGGTTGCCGTCGTTGAAGTAGCGCCGTGGATTGTTGGGATACCCACCGCTCTGGCTTGGATTGCCTTGGGGAGAACTGGCAAGATACACGGACCCGATAATGCGGCGGTCCGGCCATGAAAGCTTAGGCGGCCAATAATGCGCCCAGCTCTGGAATGCATTAGCCGCAAGGGTGCCGATCGGCGTGCCGGACGGAGCGAATCGGAGCAGCAAGGTGAACTGGTCGGATTTACCGGGCCTGATGGGCCGGTCAAAATGCGGCGCGAACGACGCTACGCTGTCGGGAGTCGTGCTGCTTATGATCGTCGTGTATGCGTTTCCTCCGGCTGGATCGAAGCCGGTGTAAAGGGGTTTGGACGCATTATTGAAAATCGAAGCC
>JAOAPP010000813.1 GCA_025462985.1 Bryobacterales bacterium
CGACGGCGCGTAGACGGCAGTTTCAACATGACCCCGGCTGCGGACAAGAGTGCCGGGCACGTCGTCAACACTCTCTTTGGCCTCGAAGCGCTCCGCGTTTTGGGCCGCGAGACGGAACTCAAAGACAAGACAGTCGAATGGCTCCGCGCATGTCAACTGCCGTCGGGCGGGTTCACATACCAGCCGAAAGCCGAGATCGGCGGTATCGACCGTTCGACCTACACGCACGCGGCAGTACGCTCTCTCGCGCTGCTCGGTTCGACGCCGACCGATAAGGATGCCTGCGTCCGCTACCTTCACTCGCTGCGCAACGAAGACGGCGGGTTCGGCGACCGGCCTGGTTGGGCGAGCAACCCGCAAGCGACTTACGAAGCGGTAGACTCGCTCGCCGCCCTCGGTGCGCTGAATGAAGTGCCGCCCGTGATCAAAGCGCGACCAGCGGAGCCAGCGCTGCCCGCTGGTCTCAAAGTCTTCACGATTCAGATAGAAGCGCACGGGCAAGGCAGCCCCGCCGAAGCGGTCGATCTCGCGCGTTCGCTGAAAATCGACCTGTGGGGCGCGAAGAACGCCAAGCCTGAGTGGATGAAGCGGGCGCAGGCGATTGCTGATCGCGACAAGGTGCCGGTCAAGTTCTTCCCGGCCGACGAAGAGTACGGAACGTGGGTCACCGTTCCGGGTCTGGGGACTTACAGTCACACCAGCGACATCGTCGCGCCGCCTGGCGTGGACTTCGGCAAATCGCTAGCGGACGCCGGTGTGGTGAGTTGGCCCGCGTTCAAAGAGCGCCGGCTTGCTCCGCTCCAGAAAGCAGGCGGCGCTCTCGTGTGGCAGTTCGGCGAAAACGAGGAACTGACGCGAGTATTCCTTGACGATTCCATCGAACGCGGCGGGTTCGCGGCGATCAGCACGTTCCACTTCGGGAACCCCGACTTCACCAACAGCGAACCGTTCCTGTACCGCTATCGCGGGCGAATTCCGTTCATCGGCCTCCAGGATGCGCACGGCACCGAACCGTGGTGGTTCGCGGACATGACGACCGGCTTCCGCACGCTGTTCCTCGCGAAAGAAGCAACGTGGGAAGGGTGGACAAACGCGCTCCGCAAGAACTGGGTCGCGGCGGTGCGCAAGGACGCGGTGAGTAAGAACGAACTCTGGATTCACACCGGCTCGAAAGCGGTGCGCGATGTCGTCGTCGCGCAAGATCCCAACTGGCGCTGGTGGAATGACGGTGCGGCTCGGCGACCAATGGTATCGGTCGTCGTACTGCGCCCGGACGATGCCTTTGAAGCCGGTTGCCCCGAGAAGGGCGTCGCGATACGCGTGCGCTGCGCGTGGGAGAACACCACGCAGGGATTGGCGAAGAAGCCGATTACCGAACTCGTGAGGATGCTGGTCGACGGCAAGGAGGTTTCGCCTCAACTGGTCGCCAAGAAGAACCCCGCGGCGACAGCGCACTTCGATTACTACCACATCCTGAAACTGCCGGACCTCGCAGCGGGGAGGCACACCGTGGAAGTCACGGTGCGGGCGATCGACGCCAAGACCGAGTCGGCGCGCGTCGTGGAGTTCAGTGTTGCCGAATGAGGGCGTGCCGCCGTGGAGACGCACGGGACGCCTCACGCCTGTTAACCGAAGGTGGGTCAGTACTTCTCGCCACCCGACCCAACCGGCGGGTTACTGACCGGCAGGTAAACAAAGCGTGATCCGACGACAACTTCACTCCGCTTCCCCGGGCCGTTCGACCATATCCACGTTTGCCTCGCCCTCGCCGAGCCGTTCCCACCCGTCCCACCATCGGTAGATGATCGCGTCGGAAGGGTTCCCGCGGTCAACCGTATGCGACTGTCGTCGACGAGCGTCCGGTACGCCGCTCGTTTCGTCCGGTGCGTGCCGAGGGCGCGGCGGGCGCGGTGCCGGGCCGACGTGGTGGCGGCGGTGACGGCCGCCGGCCGCGCGTTGACCCGCAAGGAGGTGGTGCGCGCGCTCAAGGACGCGAAGGCCGGGCACGGCGTCGGGACGGTGGCGAAGGCGCTGGCGGAACTGACGGCAAGCGGGGAACTGGTCAACACCCGCGACAATCGGGGCTACCGCCTGCCGGGGTGGGTGCGGCGGCAGCCGTCACTGTTCGCCGACGGGAACGCGTTCGGACCGTGACCGACCCGCCGGGGTCGATGCCGGCGGTGTGTTTCACCCTGGGAAGTTGCCGTCAGCCAAGTCAACGCGTTGTACGGACTCTGCCCTTTGGCTACGGGCGGCTGACTTCACCTTCGTCCGTGACATGGACACCCTCCTTGGTGGGATCACGTCTTGGCTCGACGATCAACGCCGGCACTTCTTCCATCTCGCTCGCTTGGGCACGCTTCCGCCCCGCGAGGAGGACGGCCAACCCGATGGCTGCCGTGACGCCGAAGATGGCGACGATCGGCAGCCGGTCGTCCGGGGTGGCCGCGCCGATGAGGGTCGAGATCGCCGCCCCCGTCCCGAGCTGGAAGAACCCGAGCAGGGCCGACGCGCTGCCGGCGTTCCGCGTGAACGGGCCGATCGCCAGGGCCGAGGCGTTCGGGTTGGTGACCCCGACGCACGCCATGAACCCGAGCATGACGACCAGCGTCCCGCCGAGGCCCAGCACCCCGGCCCACGTACCGGCCAGGAAAACGGCCCCGAAGACCACCTGGCCGATCAGGAAGCGGAGGAACAGGGTCTCGCTCGACGCGCGGCTCAGGAGCGCGACGTTCACCTGGCTGGCCGCGATGAACCCGCCGGCCAGCAGGGCGAAGATCAGGCTGTACGTCTGCGGGTTCACCCCGAACCCGTCCATGAACAGCACCGGCGACCCGGCGACGAACGTGAACAGCCCGGCGAACGAGAACGCCCCGGCCCCGGCGTAGGTGAAGAACCGCGGGTGCCGGAGGATGGTCCAGTACTCGGCCAGGATCGGGCCGGGGCGGAGCGAGATCCCCGGGTCGGGGGTGTGGCTTTCCGGCAAGAGGGTGAGCACGAGGGCGAGGATGCCGGCCACGACGGCGGCCAGGGCGAAGAACGCGGCCTGCCACCCGGCGAACCGGATCACCAGGGTGCCGACGGTCGGGGCCAGCAGCGGCGAGACGGCGATGAACAGGAACAGGCGGGATAGGACGCAGGCCGCCTGGTCGCGGGGGAAGAAGTCCCGGACCATCGCAATGGAAGCGGCCTGGGCCACGCAGCCGCCGAGCGCCTGGACGAACCGCAGGGCGATGAGCGTGGGGACGTCCGGGGCGAACGCACAGCCGACGGAAGCGAGCACGAACAGGCACAGGCCGAACGTCAGTGGCCGCTTGCGGCCGAAGCGGTCGAGCAACGGGCCGTAGACCACCTGCCCGAGGGCCAGGCCGATGAAGTAGCTGGACAGGGTGAGGGCGATCGTCGTGCTCGGCACGCCGAACTGGGCGGCCAGCTCGGGGAAGGCCGGCAGGTACATGTCGATGGCGAACGGGCTGACGACGCTCAAGGCGCCGAGCAGCGAGATGATGAACAGGCCGGATCGCGGGGCGGACAAGGGCTACACCTTCCGTGGTGGAGGAATCGGCGTCGGGTGAAGTCGGTGGGGAGTTTTATGGAATAGTCGCGCCGACCGCCCGATCTTACAGGGTGACCGCGTTTGTCGTCTTCCGTGACCTCATGGGTTGGCTCAATTCGGCACCGAATTCATTCCTTGTAGATGCCCGGATGAGAGATAGAATGGCGTCTCTCATCCGGGCATCTCCATGCGACGCAAACGCCGACCTGTCCTCCGCAAGCAGCCCCTTTCCGAAGAACTGATCCTGCGTTGGGCCGACGACCACCATCAGAACTACGGCCACTGGCCCACGGCCGATTCGGGGAAGGTTCGTGCCGACCGGAATGAAAACTGGTCGGCCATCAGTGTGGCGTTGAGGGCCGGCGTTCGTGATTTGGCCGGCGGTTCATCCCTCGCGCGACTCCTC
>JAOAPP010000046.1 GCA_025462985.1 Bryobacterales bacterium
CGTCAGTGTTATTTCAGGGGAAGAGCTGCTCTTCATATCGGAACTGGTAAGGGCCGGCGATGCGGAGATCGGAAAAGCCGGGGTGCTCCGGATTCAGAAGGAGATTTCGTTCCGCCTCAATCAGAACAGAGGGAACCAACAAGCCCAGCGACCGCCGTTCCTGCACCCAGTTCGTCCCAAAGTCTCGCGCCAGGACCGGTTCTACCGCGTTCCAATCTTCCGGGATCATGTCGGGCGAGACAAGTTCGATCTGAGCGTCGATTATCTCGACTTCATAGAACACGTAGTCGGATGGGATCTGATCCTTTCGGGTATGAACCAGAGTCTCAAGAACAGCCAGAGCGCGGCTTTCCGCACAGTATTCGATCGGAACTCCAGCCCAGTGCCAGCGTCCGCTCACGAGCAACGAGCCGCGGCCCGAAAAGGGCGGATACTTCGCGCGCGTGAGCCGAAAGGCTCGCATCAACTAAAGATGCCGTAGTCGATGCGGGTCAAAATCTCCTCGACACGCTGCGCTCCATTGCAGGTTCTGACCAACTCTAAAGGTCGCCGATGGTCCAACGCCCGATTCGGCGCTGCCAACCACGAGCGAGCCTTGGCGGCAGTTCCAAATGTATCCAGAGCATGCGCCATAAGCGCTTGCGGAACAGCGCTGAAATCCGGCTCAGCATCAGGGGTGAGGCGGCTCCCCATAGTTACATTATCGCCAGAAGCAGCACTCGGATTCAGCCCTCTGCTTCACAGCCAGAATCCAGACCGGTGGCCAGTTAGTTGTCCGGGAGAACACACGATGCAAACTGGCGGCAAGGCGCGGCATCGCAGAAACTAACGGGAATAGCTCGCGCGCGAGGCATGAAGATCAGAGTACAACGCTGGTCGCTCGCCTGATACGATTGCTTACTGTTTCCCTCCAATGCTGAAAACCAAAGAGATTCGCTTGTTGCGGTACCTGAGCCTGGTTCTGGTGACCGCTTCCGGTATTGCCGCGCTGAACGCAGACGAGATTCAAACCAAATCCGGTGCGGTCGCCGGGACAACGAGCGCTGATGCAAAGATTCGCATCTATAAAGGGATCCCATTTGCGACGCCTCCTGTGGGTAAACTCCGATGGCAGCCCCCGCAGCCCGCTGCGTCCTGGGAAGGTGTTCGCAAGGCGACAGAGTTTGGCGCTCGCTGCATGCAGGGAAATATCTTCTCCGACATGGTGTTCCGCGATAACGGACCGAGTGAGGACTGCCTGTATCTCAACGTTTGGACCCCAACGTCTTCCCCCAGCGAGCACCTTCCAGTAATGGTCTGGATTTATGGTGGAGGCTTTCAGGCCGGCGCCGCATCGGAACCGCGCCAGGACGGAGAAAGTCTCGCGCGCAAAGGCGTGGTGGTCGTCAGCTTCAACTACCGGCTTGGAATCTTCGGGTTCTTTTCTCACCCGGAGCTTGCCAAGGAGTCACCGCATGGCGCCTCCGGGAACTACGGCCTCCTTGACCAGGCAGCCGCCCTGCAATGGGTGCACGACAACATCGCTGCTTTTGGCGGAGACTCCGCGAATGTCACCATATTCGGTGAGTCGGCTGGATCGATATCCGTCAGCGCTCACATGGCTTCGCCCCTGTCGAAAGATTTGATCAAGGCAGCGATTGGCGAGAGTGGGGCAGTGTTCATGCTGACACCGCCTATGCCTCCCGCTTCGCAAACTGAGGAGCAGGGCGCTCATTTTGCAACCTCCACCCTGGGTGCGAATTCACTGGATGCGCTCCGTGCTAAGTCGGCCGATGAACTACTGCGAGCCACGCTCAAGAACAAGATGGATCTTCGCTTCTGGCCGAATGTTGACGGCTATTTTTTCCCGGAGAGCCCGGCCGAGATCTACCGGGGAGGCAAGCAGGCGCATGTCCCGCTCCTTGCCGGATGGAACTTAGATGAGCAGCCCTATCAGGGCTTCCTGGGCAAAGAGCCGCCAACGCCGCAAGCCTATGCGGCGAAAGTGCGCTCCCAATTCAGTGGCCATGCGGACGAGATTCTGAAGCTTTATCCGGGCAGGACGGAATCTGAGGTGAAAGAATCTGCTCGTGACTTGGCGAGTGACCAGTTCATCGCATATTCCACCTGGAAGTGGCTCGACATGCAGGTGGGAACCGGATCTGCGCCTGTTTACCGGTATCACTTTGAACAAGCGCCTCCGCAGCCGCCCGGGGAGCCTTCTCGTGGCGCTTACCACTCTGCGGACATCGAATTCGTGTTCCAGGCTCTTGATTCGAAGCATCTCCCCTGGACCAATGCCGACCGTAAACTCTCTGACCTGATGTCCAGCTACTGGGCCAACTTCGCCAAAACCGGAGACCCAAATGGTGCAGGCTTGCCGAAATGGCCCGCCTATAAAGCCTCCGGCTATGAAGTCATGCATCTGAAGCAGGGAAGTACCGGGCCAAGTTCAAGTCCCGATACCCTCCGGGCCCGCTATGAACTCTTGAACCGAATTGCCGATGAACGGGCGAAAGTCTCCAATGGAAAAACTAACCCGTGAGCCAAGTCCCGCTCAGGCCAGAACGCTGAGACAAATGTACCCGTGCTGCGTCCGTCAAACTGCTGTCTAAACAGGGAGCCCTTGAGATGAAGCTGCTATTTAAATTCAACCTGATTTTCTTGCTTGTCTTTGGACTCGGCATGATTCCGACGGGGCTGCTCTCATACAACTTTCTCCGTTCCGCAGCCCGCGATCAGGTGATAGAACAGGCTCGCCTGATGATGCAGACCACTATCTCGACTCGGCATTACACGGAGACACAGATCAAGCCGCTGCTGGAAACTCGTACAGAACTACTCAGAGTCTTCCTGCCCCAGACGGTTCCCGCCTACTCGGCCACAGAAGTCTTCAATCACTTGCATACGTCGTACCCGGACTACTCCTACAAAGAAGCTACTCTCAATCCCACCAATCTGCGAGACAGAGCTGTCGATTGGGAGGCCGACATCATCAACGATTTCCGTAACCACCCTGATCAAAAAGAGTTCGTTGGTGAGCGCCAGACGCCTAACGGGCTTTCGCTTCTTTTTGCCAGGCCGATTCGCATCTCCAACCCGAGCTGCCTCGAGTGCCACAGCACTCCCTCGAATGCCCCAGTGTCGATGGTCCGCAAGTATGGTTCAAACAATGGATTTGGATGGCAGCCAGATGAGGCAGTCGGCGCTCAAATCATCTCGGTCCCGGATTCATTGCCCGCGAAAATCGCGGACCGGGGCGCCAAGACGCTGGTCACCTATCTCATTTGCATCGCTGTAGCGTCACTGATCGTGCTCGACATGGTCCTCTATGTTACTGTGTTGCGACCCGTTGGCCGGCTCTCCGCAATGGCGGACGAAATCAGCAAGGGCAACATGGACGTGGACGAATTGCCGGTGAAAGGCAAAGACGAAATCGCCGTGCTGGCTACGTCATTCAACCGAATGCATCGCAGCCTGGCCCGGGCGATGAGCATGTTGAACCAGGACAATGCCGACGGCTCGTAGGGGAACGCTATTGGCGCGGACGGCTGGCAAGGAACCGCTCGCGTTGCTTGCCAGCGGGAACTTCGGGTGCAAGAAGTGCATATAAATCCTGCCAGCTTTTGGCCTTCTTCGCAGCCCGCTCCACAATCACCTTCGCCATCGGTCCTATGTGCGGAGCGAGTTCTTTCCTGATTCGCTCTAATTGCTGGGCATCGAACCCTCCCGCTTGGGAGCTGCTGCGCAAGGATCCCGAGGACACAAATTCCCGCCCTGGCGTGCCGACTTCAACGGTCGGCAGAGAAGTGCTTCCGGGGCGCAGGGCGACTCTTGAGTTCATGGCGGGGCTCGGTACGTAGGCCGCGTCCGGCGTGCCGGATACACGGAGGAGCTCGTGGCGAAACTCTTCCGCCGTTTGGTAGCGATTCGCACGATCTTTCTCAAGCGCCTTGAGCAGCACAAACGAAAGATCCGCTGAGATAGCCGGATTTAAGCTGCTGGGCCAAGGCGGAGCCTGCTGCAGATGCGATTGCAAGACATCAGTGCTGGTGCGGCCTTTAATAGGGAGCTCGCCGGTGAGCACTTCGAACAGCATGACGCCGGTCCCATAGACGTCCGACCTGCCATCGACGTCCTCTCCCCGGACCTGCTCGGGGGACATATAGAAGACAGACCCTATGGCGGCGCCCGCCTGTGTCAGGTGTCCTATTTCATGAGCCGCCCGGGCGATCCCGAAATCCATTAGCTTCGAATGGCCGAAACGATCGATCATCACGTTGGACGGCTTCACGTCCCGATGCACAACCCCCTTGGAATGCGCATAATCCAGTGCGGACAGAACCTGCGTCCCAACCACAAGCGCCTGCGCCTGCGTAAGGTATCTCTTGCGGATCAGCTCTGCAAGAGTTTGCCCGTCCACGAACTCCATTACCATCAGAAGCTGGTTATCCACTCTCAAGGCGTTGAGCAACGAGGCAATGTGAGGATGGTTGAGGCTTGCCTGCAGCCGGATCTCCCGGACGAATCTCTCGGCCACATCGGGAGTGGCGACCAGGTCCGGTAGCAGCACTTTCAGAGCCTCGATCCGCTCGGAGATCAGATGTTTCACCTGGTAAACGGCTCCCATTCCGCCTATGCCAAGCATTCCGATCACCTGGTAATCCGCAATGCGATCACCTACCCGAAAGCTCAATTTGAATCTCCAGAACAATCATAAGATGAAGCTTCAGGTAGACTCCTTACGCTCGTTATCTAATGGGACCATGAAAATACAATCTGTCCTGTTTCAGATTGCACTGGCAGCCTTTCTATGCATGAGTGCCTCAACGGCCCCCGCTGTCTCTCCGCGCGAGGCCTGGAAGCAGACTATCCAGAACCGCCTGGCCCTCTACGGTCATC
>JAOAPP010000081.1 GCA_025462985.1 Bryobacterales bacterium
GGACGACAGCAGCGATTTCGAATTCTATATGCTCCAGCTTCCCGTCTTCGGTTTTCGAGAAGTCGAGGATGTCGTTCAGAACGGTCATGAGCAGGTTGCCCGAGTGTCGGATGGTACTCGTGTATTCCGCTAGTTCAAGGCTCAGGGGGGTGTCGAGCAGAAGACTAGGGTCTCCACTTCGGCGAGTTTCTGGGCGATGATGCAGGTCTGGCGTTGACGCGGCGGCGCAGGACCAGAACCCAGCAAAGAACTAAAGCAGTGAGGCCCCGTCATCGCCCGCGCCTTCTTGGAAGATTCAGGCATCGGTCAGCCATTAACGCCGCGGCGTCTAACTCTAGCCGAGTTGAAATCCGGCAAATTCGACGATCGGCTGGTGGCAATTTCTGGACGACCGCGAAGTCGAAGACGGGGTCGACGAGAGTGAACTCACCACGGAATCGAACGAGATTCCGCGAACGAACGTCGAGGGCCATCTGGCGTATTTCCGCAATGGTGAGCAGCAAATGGCCGTTGTTGCCGCGGGTGGAAGTACAACTCAAAATACCGAGAGTTAAGGCGGACGTGGCCAAAGCGGGGATGCCGGTACGTGGCTTCATCTAAGCTTGTCGACGCGGCTTGTCGACGCGCAGAGCTCCTATCGAATGGTGGGACTGTGGTCCCGCTCGTCTCGGAGAATCGGCCTCGCCCAGGCCTACACGATGCCGTGATCTTTGGTTGACACGTGATCGTGAATAGCGGCCATCTGTTCAGTCATGGTGTCGAGTTGGCCGCTTACGATTTCGCGAATCATCGGACCTCCGATGGCGGATGCTTCCTGCAATTTTGCCTGCGCAAGTTCCAGCCCGTGCAGACATTGGACGCAGATGGCGAGATCGTTCAAGTGTCCGCTCACGCTCGAGGGGCTCATCCAGGGGCGATCGGGGTTCGCTTTCCAGCTCATTTCCGGGCTGGCATGGTCGACGGCGAGGAGAATCGAAAACAGCTTATCGCTGAAGTCGTTCCATTGAAGGGCGAGACTCTGAAACAGCTCCGGGAGGTCTTCAGAGGCGGCGTGCGCGGCGGCTTCCCAGAAGCCGTCCTGGGTGTCCGCGCACAGCTGAAGCAATTTCCTCAACACCTGATCGACGGTCATGACTAGCTTGATGACTCGTTCCCCGTTCCCGCTGTTTCACCAGTTTGTGATGGAGCCGTCCGGACGAAAGTAGGTCTGTGCGCGGGCGGTAACGGGCTCCGTGATTTCAGCGATTTGTTTCAGGTATTTCAAATCCAACTCGACACCGAGCCCGGGCCGCTCGTTTGGAAAGAGCTTGCCGTCTTTGAAGTCCAGACACTGGGGCAGATATGGCAGCGAGGCGCCCTGGAAGTTGTACTCCATGAGAACAGGGCCTGAAAATGTTCCAAGCGAATTTACAAGGGCGGCGGTCGCGATAGGCCCGGTAAAGTGCGGAACGATTCCTACGAAGTGGGTTTCGCAGAGCGCAGCGATCTTCATCATTTCGGTGATGCCACCCACGTTGGGTAGCGTGGCCCGCACGTAGTCGATGTCGTGATTCTCAATGAGCTTGTTGAAGTCCCAGCGATTACCCCACTCTTCTCCGGCCGCGATCGGCACATTCACTTTGCGCCGGATAGTGGGCAAGTCTTCATTGAATGCCTCCGTCCGGACCGGGTCTTCCACAAAGAACGGAGCGGATTTTTCAATGAGCGAGCAGGCGCGGAGAGCATCGGGAAGGTCAAAGCGCTGATGAAAGTCTACGACCCAGTCGCCGTTTTCTCCTACGCCTTCGCGGGCTTCCTCGCACTGTTTTGCAAGTTCGTTGACTCGCTCACGCGTGTTGTAGGTGGAGTAAATCGGCACGCCCGCCGCGTCCATGCGATATGCGCGATAGCCGGCCGCGATCGTGAGCCGCGCCCGCTCCTTCACTCCCATGCCAGGCTCAATTCCCGGGATTTTACCGGCCGTGTTGTAACACTCGCAATGCTTGCGCACCATGCCGCCGAGAACCTCATGCACCGGAAGCTTCAGCGTCTTGCCTTTGATATCCCACAGGGCGAGGTCCAGGGCGCCGATCGCATCCTCCTTCTCACGTCCGGCCGGATAGAAGAATGCACGTGACATGTCCTGCCAGAGGCGCTCTATGAATTGCGGATCTCGTCCGATCAGGCGGCCAGCGCACTGCTCGAGCATGTCCTTAGATCCACCTTCACCGATCCCGGTGATCCCGGCATCGGTCTCGACCGTGACGACGAGATCGCTCTGATTGAAAAGAGGGTTTGGGTGCGGCGGAGAATACGCCCGCACGCGGGTGATCTTCATTCCCGGGAGAGAGGCATGCAGGAGGGGAGCTGCGGATCCGGCAGCAAGCGTCTTGAGGAAATTTCTGCGGTTCATGTCCGTTCACAGATGTTATCCTCTTCGGTTTGCGCCGCTGCACAGGGCGGATTTAGTGGGTCATGGCGTAGACGATGTAATTGACGCCAAGCCGGACTCCGAGGGCGGAATAGCGTTCCGGGTACTGCGATTCATCGGCCCATTCCCAGGAATCACCGACATCGGAGTTGAACGAAATCGCCACCATCACTCGGCCTTTATCGTCGTACACACCTCTCCATCGAGGAACGTAGCCATCTTTCTTGTGCCCCTCCTCGAGATGCTCGGCTCCAACGATCTGGTAGCGGTCGTCAAGATCATAGACAGTGTGAAAGATGGCGTCGGAGTTTGGAATTTCGACGATGTCGCGATCGGGAAAAACCCGTTTCATGCTTTCCTGGAAAACAGACCATTCGACGGTGCCGTGAAAGTCGTCGGCCATCAGGAAGCCGCCGCGCAGGAGATAGTCACGGAGCTTTTTCGCCTGAGCGTCGGTGATACCCCACTCGCCCACCTGGACGGCGTAGGTCCAAGGCCAGTTGTAGACATCCTGATCGTCGAGCGTCTCGCACTGCTCAACGGATAGAACGTCGATACGGGTCAGACGGCGCAGGGCGGAGGCGAAATGACGATCGGCGCGCGGAAAATCCTGGGTCCACAGCGAGCGGCCCTGACGCCAGTCGCCGCTGAACCGTC
>JAOAPP010000089.1 GCA_025462985.1 Bryobacterales bacterium
GCACGCTGGCAGGAGATCCTGGCCCGCCCCTCAACGCCGGACGGCCGCTCGGTTACTACTGCTCATTGTGAATTGCTGCGACTCGCTGAACTTCGTGAGGACATGACGCTCGCGGCCGAGCAAAGGCGACTCTGCGAGCGCGCGAAGCCAGACTCGTCGGAGCTCCCAATCGCCACTTCCGAAGCAGCCGCCTCGGGAGGCTGGTCGAAAATTTTCGATGCGGTTGGCGTAGCGTTTCCATCAACCCTGATGCGGCTGGCTGACTCTGGCGGAAATATCCCCGAGGCCGGAATAACGGTCGTCCAGGGCAACGTTCCAGCATCGGAGAAGCTTGGGATTCATGCGGACGCGGCCACCTTCGACGTGCGCGAGATCTGTGATGTGCACAACCCGAGCATGCAGATCAAGTGGCGGCAACCCGCAACGGTTTCTCGTACGCAACTGCCGCCCGACTTTCAGATCTTCGCCCGGGAAAAATCAACGAATGCTCCCGTTCTGGCTGGCAAGCGGACAGCACATGGCGCAATTCTCTGGATCGCAACGTCGCCCGGTGAGAAAGGCTTTGAGCGTTATCCGTACCTGATCCAGTCGCTCGTCGATCTCGGTTTCATCCTGCCCATGCAAAGCCCCAATCTTTGGGCCTTCTTCGATTCTTCCTATCGCATCCGGGCAGATGTGGATTATCTTGCGAAGCGTTGGCGTCAAGCCGGAATATCGGTCCTGCATGTGGCCGCGTGGCACAACATGGAGCCCGACGCTGCGAACGACCAGTATCTCGCCAGGCTCATCGAGGCCTGCCATCGCAATGCCATTCTTGTGTATCTGTGGCTCGAACTGCCCCACGTGAGCGAGAAGTTCTGGACCGATCACCCGGAGTGGCGAGAGAAGACGGCGCTGATTCAGGACGCCGGAATCGATTGGCGGAAGCCGATGAACTTGCAGAGTCCCGAATGCAGCCGGGCGGTCGCCAAGCTGGTCGAGCATCTGGCGCTCAGGTTCGACTGGGATGGAGTCAATCTCGCGGAACTAAGCTTTGAGTCTCCTGAAGGAGCTTCGAACCCGGTCCGCTTCACCCCCATGAATGACAACGTGCGGAACGAATTCAAGGAGATCGGCGGCTTCGACCCGACTCTGCTCTTTAATAGAAACTCCGCACACTCCAACCATAAAGACATCCGAACGTTTCTTGACTTCCGAGCGGCGCTCGCCCGGCGCCTTCAAGCTGAGTGGCTGAAGAATGTCGAGAGCATCAGAAAGTCGAAGCCCTACCTTGACGTTCTTCTGACCCGCACCGACGCCACCATGGAAGGTGCGCTCCGCACTGAGGATCTGCTTGCTTCTTCGAAGAAAGGTTTCGGGCTGGACATCAAAGTCCTGGAACGCTCTCCGGATGTGTGCCCCACCGGGAAGCCAACCGGAGTCGAACTACTGCAACTGGTGCGCGATGCCGCGCAGTCGTTTTCACATGTGGCAGTCTACTCTGAAAGTTCTGTCGAGCGAGTGGACATGCCTCTTATCGGCGCGGCTGCGGCCGTTGCCCGAGTGACCCGCCAAGAACCGGACGGGACGGAATTCGATTCTGCTGAGCAGACGAGGTTCCCATGGAAAGGACCGGTCGAAGTGGATGGCAAGCCTTGGCCTGTGCGCAACGGAGACCAGGTGCTCGCTCCCGCCGGGCATCACCGGATCGCTGCCACGGCGGCGGAGCCCTCGCTCGCCATCACGGATTTCAACGGCCGGATTCAATCGGCCACGGTGCTGAAATCAGAGGTCGATCTTTCTTACGAAAGCCGTACGCGCGCTTTGGTTACTTTCGATCAGAACGTGGCTTCGGTAGAGGTGGATGGGGCGCCGTTCTGGAAAGCGGGTGAAGACACAGCTTCACCTTCTGCGGTCCTGCCGGCAGGACAACACCTGGTGACGTTTACCCGCCGACAATCTGGGCCGTAGTTGTCAGTACGCCGCCGTGAGCAATAAACTTCTCGACCATCTCGTCCTCCGCTCTGTCCGAAAGACCCCTGATGGCATCCGTTACCAGCTCGACTCGGGCACCCGTCTGCAGTAATCCGAACGCGGCAAACTGAACGCAGAGTTCGCTCACCACGCCATACACGACGTAGCGATCCGCCTGAAGCAGGTCCAGCAGGAAGCGAAGGTTCGGATTGGTGAAGCAGTCGAGTTGCTGCTTCTCGATGATGATTTGTCCGGGAGCGCCCACGTCGTCCGCGATCCAATCGAGCGCGCCTTCGGCAGTCGTGAGAGTGACCGGCTTCGCGAGCGACGTCGCTGCTGCTTTCAGCTGTCCGGCAGTCCCAAATATGCAATGCGGCTTCCACGTCCGGAACTCCGGATCGTCTTCCACGTGCGCGTCAGCGGTGGACAGAACCTGAAGGCGCTTCGAAGCGGCAAAGCGAGTCAGAGCCCCGAGATTCTCCACGATGGCATCGCCGCCCGGAACCGCCAGCGCGCCGGCCGGATAGAGAAAGTCGATCTGCGTGTCTACATCGATGAAAACTGTTTTCACGTACGTGCCAGATGATGCTCGGTTCGTACATTCTCGGCCAGTTCCAGCAAGCGCTGGCTGATCGTGATGTCGTACGGAGCACTCTCCTCCAAGCTCCGCAACTCCGCGGGAAGAGCCGCCACGGCCGCCTTCGCGTGAGCCTGGGAACGGATGGTCGGGGGAAGCGGCTCGACTAATTCGCCGTTCAGGATCACAGGCTGAAGCAGAGGCTCACCCTGGAACGCGGAGTTGCATTCGTCGTAAAGGGCCACCATGTCGCAGTGGGGATAACGGTAGACCTGTTTGGCCGCCGGCAGCGTACTCTTTTCGCCGCTGAACTTGGCTGTGTAGTGAACGGTGCCGCCGGTCTTGAGCTCGACCATCTTGTAGACGGCCGACAAAGCGGGCGCATCTGCGGAAGTCGCAAGCTGCGTGCCCACGCCGAAGGCATCGATGGGAGCACCGTCACGAATCAATTGCGCGAGCCGATACTCATCCAGATCGTTCGTCGCCATGATCTTCGCTTCACTTAGGCCGGCGTCATTGAGGATCTGCCGAACCTTTTTGGACAAAGTGACGAGGTCGCCACTATCCAGCCGCACTCCCCAAAGCGGCCGACCGAGTTGGGCGGCCAGGCGCGCACCCGCGAGCGTATCGTAGGTATCGATCAGGAATACTGTGGACTCGCCCAGCAGAGTCTGCAATCGGCGAAAGCCTTCCTCTTCGTTTGGAAACGCCATGGTCCACGAATGAGCAGCGGTCCCGAATACGGGGATTCCGAAGCGCATACCCGCCTCTGTGTTGCTCGTCCCGAGGCACCCGCCGATGTGCGCCGCCCGACCTGCGAGAACACCGGCCTGAGGAGTATGAGCGCGCCGGCTGCCGAACTCTACTACGCTGCGTCCTTCGGAGGCGATCACGCAACGCGCCGCTTTGGACGCGATCGATGTTTGAAAAGCAAAGGTGGAGAGGAGATACGTTTCGACCAGCTGCGCCTGAATCAGCGGGGCACGGATGATCGCCATCGGTTCACCCGAGAAGAGCGGCGTGCCCTCCGGCATGGCGAACAGGTCTCCCGTGAAGCGAAGCTTCCGCAGGAAGTCGAAGAACTCCGGAGGCGCATTCTTGAATGCCGCGAGTGAGCGGAGGTAATCGATCTCGTCTTTCCGGAATTGGAGCTCGGTCAGATACTCGGCAGCCTGCTGCAGTCCAGCCGCCAGGAGGAAGTTGCGGTGCTTCGGGAGCCGACGCACCAGCACTTCGAAGGTGCCGGTGTCCCCCGCCTTGCCATTGGCGAAGTAACCGGCAGCCATCGTGAGCTGGTATAAATCCGTGTTGAGTGCGGACATGCCTTCCTGGCCGGCTTACTTTTTAGAGGAGGCCGGCTTGATCCCCTTCGACGCCTCCAGCATATCGTCCACGGGCTTCGCGTCGAGGTGATAGAGCGTAGGTTCGTTCTCGCGCCGCGCGATATATCCGTCGGCCACCTTCGCAAACTCCACTTTCTCAAAGCGCTTGCCATCATTCGATGTGATGGAAACGACCGCCGCCGGCGAAGTAAATCCACTTGGAAGGAACTTAGTCGCCGCAAGATCCCGGGCCTTGTCGATGAACGCCTGGACGCTACCGCCGTCCAAGATCTTCCCGTTCATCTTCCAGTCTGTGCCGCTACGCGCGAGTTGCTGGCTCGCAGCGCCCTGCTGTACTTCGATCTTGGTTGGATCGTTGAAACCGAAGTCGAAGACCTTCTTGTTGCGGAAATCGTCAGGGGCCTTTCCGACCACCTGCCCCACGTCCGCGGACACTTTGTAGATGCCCTTTACGATGCTGCTCCGGGCGTAGTAGTCAGCCTTGTCCTTGCGGACTTCGATGCTCTGCATTCCGGAGGCGTCGGTCACTTTGGCCGCTCCTACAGGTTGACCGGATGCAAACGCCACAGCAGTCTTTTTCTGATCGTCAGCAGAGGCCGACAGATCCATCTTGGCGTCTCCCAGTTTGCGCAGCAGCTCCTCCACTTGGAAGCTGTCGGCACGATCAGGGTGAGGCTTTACGATTTGCCAGTCGCCCTGATTGTTTTTTCCCAGGACTACATCGCCCTTTGAAGACCCAACCTCGACCGACGTGAGCTTGTTTGTGTCGAACGTCAGGAGCCGTTTGTCACGAAGGTCATTGACGCTTTTGTCCACCGAAGTTTTGAACGTGCTGGCGACCGCATAGACCGCCGGCTTGGAACCCAATCGTAAATACACCAGCGAGTTTGCCGGTACGTCACCTCCGATAAAGAACTGATCCGTTTTTCCATCGGTTTGATGCAGCGTCACAATGAGGGGAGGATCCTTCAGCCCGAACTGCTCGACGTCCTTCGGATTCTCGTCGACAACCGTATCGGCGTTAAGCGGACTCACGGAAGAAAGCAGTGTCGTAACTGCTTCCTGATCGGCCGGGTACTGATCCGGGGTCGTGATGGACCACCGGCCGTTCTTCGAGTCGAGAGTGATCCTCGGACCGCCCTTTTTTGCGATCTCGACCTGTTTCACCTTCGCCTGCGGCACATCGGCAAGCTTCGGGGCGGCCGGAGTCGCTGGAGTACCGGTTGTCCCCGACTGGGGATGTTTCTTCGCCCACCAGACTGCGCTGCTGAGAGCGGCCAGAATGATGGCAGCAACGAGAAGACTACGTGGCTTCATGGCTATCTGCGCTTCAGGAAAATGGAGACGCCCGCGACGATGATGATCAGCGGCAGTGCGATCAGATCAGCATAAGCGAAGACGTTCATTTGTCGCTGGGTGACATTCAGACGGCGGTCCTGTGTCTCCTTCGGCCGGATCGAGATCAGATCCTCATCGGATGTCAGCCAGTTGACCGCATTGAGCGCCAGATCCGGATTGCTCTGGAAGTGCAGCATGGAGTTGTCGAGGAATCCGGAAGTGCCAATGACAACGAAACGCCCTGGATTAGCCGGCTTCCCGGTGTTGTAGGTGCCGGCTACGCCCAGCAGGAACGGTCCTTTCTTGTTGCTCGGGTCTGCCGGATTCACTTCATTGGAATTCAGTTTCGCCGTAGCGATAGCGCTGTCGGTGGTCGAGAATAGTTTCTCAACAGTCGCCTTTCCACCGCCACTTTTCACATCGAGCGAACGAGTGACCGGGAGCCCGGTGTAACGGTTCTTCAGATCGTTCACAATCGGCTGAGACTCGTATTTCGAAACGAGCGGAACCTCCGGGCCCACACCGACGATTTGACCGACCGGATTCTGCTCCAGGACGAGATCCTTGTTCAGGACCACACCCCAGGAGGCCAGCAAGTCCGTCAAGCCTTTGTTCTCCGCGATGTGCTGCCGTTGGAAGTCCAATGGCGGATCGAGCAGAAACATGGCGCGCCCGCCGTTCTCCACGTAGTTCTTAACGGCCGTCACTTCGTTTGGAGTGTAATCGTTTCTCGGTCCGGCGATAACCAGGGCAGTGCAATCCGCCGGCACCTGCGTCTTGTCGATCAGCGTCACCGCCTGCGACTGGTAGTTGTCGCGATCCAGCAGTGTTTTCAGCTGGGACAAGCCAGCTCCTTGCGTTTCGTCGAGTTGATGCTCGCCACTGCCCTGCACGAAGCAGACCTTGCGAACGCCCTTCAGGTCCTTAACAAATGCTCCGGTAAGGCCTTCTTCGCTTATGGCCTTCGCCTCTTCCCGGCGCTGTCCAATCTGCACGACAGCGGTTCCCGGGTAACGCACGCCATAGGATGCAGCCACCGTTGGGTTCCGAACAACATCCACATACTGAACGTGAACTTTGGAGGAGAGATTCGCGTAGCGATCGAGAGTGGCTTTGGCAGTGGCGAAGCCACTAGGCCGGTCCAGGTAGACGATTGTAGCGTCTGACTTCAATCCCTGCACGATTTTCTTGCTTTGATCCGAGAGCGTGAATTGCTTGTTACTTGTCGTATCGAAGGACTTGTTGTAGCGATTACCCAACCAGTTCACCAGGATGAGCGCGGCGATGACGACCAGCGTGTAGAGTGAGGCTGTGGCGCCATATTTTGCCTGGCGGGCGGATACCGAACGGTTTGCGGTTGTTGCCATTACGCCCTCCACCGCAGTGACTCGAGCGATCGAGCCGTCAAGAACAAGCCCAGGAAAATCATAGAGCAGTAGTAGATAACATCTTTCGAGTCGATAACTCCGCGAGTGAAGCTATCGAGGTGACTAACGATGGACAGATAGTTCAGAAATTGGACCGTATCGGAATTACCGAACGAAGTGGTCCAACTCAAAATCCAGAGCAGCAAGGCCAGAGCGAAGCCGATCGCGCCGGCTACAATCTGATTTCTCGTCAGGCTTGAAACAAAGGTTCCCAAGGCGAGGAGGCAGGCCCCTTGCAGCAGGATGCCGAGTATTCCCGTAAGCACCGGCTTGATATCGGGATTCCCGTAGAAGAAGAAAAACGAAATATCCAGGAAGAAGACCGCTATCAGCGCGGCGTACATGAGTACCGCCGACAGCCATTTTCCAAGAATGATTTCCAGTTCATGAACCGGAGAGGTCACCAGCAGTTCAATTGTTCCCTGCCGCTTCTCTTCAGCGAGCAAGCGCATGCTGATCAAGGGAATCAGGAACAAGCCAATGACAGCGATGTTCGATAGCAACGGAGCGATGACTTGCTCGTTCACATTCATCGGCATCGACTGACCGCTCAACTGGCTCTCGAACCCGGCGCGAACGAAGCTTTGTCCGATCAGGTAAGTGAACGCGCCGCTCAAGACGGCAAAGATCGCGAGCAAGACCCAGGCGATGGGAGATACGAAGTAGGAATACAGTTCGCGGCGGCAGATGGTCCAGGTGTTTCTCATTTCGCGCTCTCCACGGAGGCCACTTCTTCCGGAGCCTGCGGCTGCGAGCCGGTAAGTTCGAGGAAGACTTCTTCCAGGCTGTAAGTCAAGGACTTCAACTCCAACAGGTTCCAGCCGGATTGCACCACGGCGCGGGCAATATCGGCCCGTGCGCTGCGGCCCGGCAGGCTATCCACTTCGAATATCAGATTCTTCTCGGCTGCTGCTCCGGTCGCCTCCAACACCTTGCTCACGCCCGGGACCTGCTCCAGTCGCTGATGCACGGCTAGCTTATCTGCTGCTCCATCCGTGTCAATCTGCACCTGCACGGCGCCTTCTCCGGTGCGGTGCCGCAAGCGGTCCACTGAGTCGGTTGCTACGACCCGGCCTTTGTTGATGATGATGACCTTCTGGCAGACCGCCTCTACTTCCGGAAGGATGTGGGTGCTCAGAATGATGGTGTGCTCACCCGCAAGGTTGTGGATCAGCTCGCGAGTTTCGAGAATCTGTTTGGGATCGAGACCCGAAGTCGGTTCGTCCAGAATCAGGACATCCGGGTTATGAATGATCGCCTGGGCCAGCCCGACGCGCTGGCGATAGCCTTTCGAAAGCTTTGAGATCAGGCGGTCGCGGACATCGGCCACCGAGCAGCGTTCCATCACTTCTTCGGTGCGGCGCTTTACATCGGCGCTGGGCAGGTTCTTGATGTTTGCGACGAACGTGAGGTAGTCGCGAACGCTCATTTCGGGATAAAGAGGCGGCGTCTCGGGCAGATACCCGATCCGCTTTTTCACTTCGAGCGGCTGTTCAAAAACGTCGAACCCCGCAACCGTTGCTTTGCCTTCGGTAGGCGGCAGAAAGCATGTGAGGATCCGCATCGTCGTGGTCTTGCCGGCTCCGTTCGGGCCGAGGAAGCCCACGATGTCCCCCTTGTCGACGGTAAAAGAAATGTTGTTCACCGCGACGTGCCGCGCGTACTTCTTAGATAGACCTTCAACCTGAATCATATGGTTTTCACAAAGGGAGCTTCGCTCATCTGCTGCCAGCGAGCGGCTCCGAAGCGCTGGCGCGCAAACATATCAGAATAATGAAGCGCAGATTTCCTTGTCAATAGAGACGAACAGGAAGGACATCGGTTAGCTGCGCTTACGCAAATCAAAGCCCGATTCCAACGATCTGGAACCCGGAATCGACAAACAGAACGTTTCCGGTCACTCCGCGGCCGAGATCGCTGGCAAGGAAGACCGCGGCATCGGCTACTTCCGCAGGGTCGGTATTTCTGCGAAGGGGAGCCACCGCCGCGACCGCATCGAGGACCTTCGAGAAATCCTTGATGCCACGAGAAGAAGCAGTTTTGATCGGGCCTGCCGAGATCGCGTTGACTCGGATTTTCGATGACCCGAGATCGCTAGCGAGATAACGGACAGATGCTTCGAGAGCGGCTTTCGCCACTCCCATCACGTTATAGTTCTGCACTACTCGCGTGGATCCCAGATAGGTCAGGGTTGTGAGCGATCCGCCGGCCGTCATCAAAGGCGAGAGAGCCCGTGCGACCGATATCAAAGAGTAAGCGCTCACTTCCTGGGCGAGCAGATATCCGTCGCGGCTGGTCTCGACAAACGGGCGGCTTAAGTCGTCCTTGTTGGCGAACGCGATGCTGTGCACTACTGCATCGATAGTAGGTGAGAGTTGCTTCAGTTCGGAGACCAGTTGTTCTAATTCGTCCGGCTTGGTGACGTCGCAGTTGAGAACACGGGTGGCCTTCAGGTCAGCTGCAAGTTCTTCGACAGTTTCCCGCTGGCGCTCGCCCTGGTAGGTGAGCACCAGCGATGCGCCTTCCCGGACAAAGGCGGACGCGATGGAGTAAGCGATACTCCACTTATTGGCCACACCCAGAACGAGTGCGGTCTTTCCGGACAATAGCTCTGGCATTTAAACCGCCATTGTATCGTGTGTCCGGAAGCTGCCAAGGTCCTTCGATCTGATGGTCGGGCCGCCGGGATTTGAACCCGGGACCTCTTGCACCCCAAGCAAGCGCGCTAGCCAGGCTGCGCCACGGCCCGAAGCATTCAGTCTAGCGCAACGCTCTCATTTTGCTCCTTCACCCTGTCTGCGCTCGGCCACAATCGTGACCTCCATATCGTGCGCGAGACCGACGATCCGGTTCACGAAGGTCTTACCGAGCAAGCGATCCATGCCTTTCCCCGCCACCCTGGGGATGAAGATTTGCCGGGCATTGTGGGAGCGTGCAAACTCCACCAACTCCCGGGCGGGGTCGCCACCTGTGAGCACGCAGGTATCGATGTGCAGGTTGCGGGCAAAGTTGAGGTGCCGCTCCACAGCTTCGCGCTTGACCGGTTGCAACTTCTGAAAGCCGCCATCTTCCGCCACCACGACGCCGAAGCACTTGGCGTGGATGACATCCGCAACCCGTCTCCCACGCCGAATCAGCATGGCTGTGGAGGGATCGTCGCTGATATAAATCACCACAGCGTCTTCGATCCGGCGAGTGGTGGAGCCTGAGTCCGGCAGATTGGCAGCCTGAGCGCCATCGTTGTTCACCTGCTCCATGCGCTCTTCCACTTCATGCGCCGTCTGCCGGAGAGCCATTTCGCGCAAAGCGACCAGGCTGGATTCCTTGAAGAAGTTCTCCATGGCCCGCTTGGCTTTATCAGGCGGATAAACCACGCCGCGCTCCAGCCGGTTCAGAAGAGCGCGCGGGGTGACATCGACCATGACCACTTCAGAGGCTTTCTTCACCACCCAATCGGGAATGGTTTCGCGAACTTTGATGCCCGTGATCTGCGCCATCTGGTCGTTCAGACTTTCCAGATGCTGCACGTTCATGGTGGTCAATACGTCGATGCCGTTGTCGAGAATGAACAGCACGTCTTCCCAGCGCTTCTCGCGTGGAGAGCCCGGCACGTTGGTGTGGGGAAACTCATCCACAACGGCGACCGCCGGATGCCTGGCGACAATCTCTTCCGCGTCCATTTCCTCGAAGGTCGAACCGCGGTACATGACTTTCTTCCGCGGGATCATCTCGAGTCCTTCCGTTTTGGCAATGGTGTCTTTGCGGGCGTGGGGCTCGAAATAACCGATCACCACATCGGTACCGCCGACTTTCAGGGTCTGCGCTTCCTCCAGCATTTGGTAGGTCTTGCCGACGCCCGCCGCGTACCCCAGGAAGATCTTCAACTTTCCACAATTGCTCATTTTTGACAGAGGACAAGCCGATTTTAGCGCTCAGGGCCTGGCGATTGCTGCCGTTACACTGAATTCATGTCTCCAAGGCTCACAGTGCTGGCAGCACTTCTCTGCTCCTGCGCATCAGCTCAGAATCTGCATGTCTCGGGCGAAAAGATGCGCGCTCATGTGAAGTATCTGGCGAGCGATGAGCTGGAGGGACGCGGGGTCGGCACACGGGGAGAAAAGCTGGCCACTGACTACATAGCGTCGCAGTTACAAGTGGCCGGAGTGAAGCCGGGCGGGGATAACCGGACCTATTTCCAGCGGGTTCCGCTGGTCGGCTGCGCGACTTTGCCGCGGGCCACAATGACGATCAAAGGCAAGAATGGCAACGTCCCTTTGACCTACGTGAAAGACTACGTGGGCACGGCAACATCTCAGAAACCTGCCAATCACTTCGACGCCGAAGCGGTATTTGTGGGTCACGGCATCGAAGCGCCCGAGTTCGGATGGGATGACTACAAAGGCGTGGATGTGAAAGGAAAGGTCGTAATTTTCTTCACGAACGAGCCTCCTTCGAACGATCCGAAGTTCTTTAATGGACCCGCCCTGACGTACTATGGCCGCTGGACGTACAAATTCGAGCAGGCGGACCGGCACGGCGCGGTGGCGGCGCTCATCATTCACACCACACCGACGGCTGGTTACGGTTGGGGCGTGGTCAGCAGTTCGGGAAGCCAGGAGCACTCGCAGCTTAAGCTGAAGGGCAGCGACAAGGGACTGGCTTTTGCCGGGTGGTTGAGCCAGGAGGCCGGCGCAAAGCTGATGGCGTCGACCGGCAAGTCGCTCGGTCAGCTGCTTGCATTGGCAAACAGCA
>JAOAPP010000100.1 GCA_025462985.1 Bryobacterales bacterium
ACCAGAAAGAAAATCAGAAAGGCTTTTCTGCGCCCTCTCGTTTGGGGCGGCGACATCGCTGCGGTCGCAGTTGCACTCATGGGCGGCGGTTTCCCTTCAGTAAGTCTGGTATGTCCGTTTCCGCTTCGCCCGTCGCGCGCGCCAAGGCAAGCTTTGCGAGGTCGAACGAGAACAGGCTGGAAATATAGTCGCTTTCGGCGCCTGCAACCTGCTCCTGCGCCTGAACGACCTCAACAGTGGTCGCCACGCCGGCGGCGAAGCGATCACGAGCTTCCAAAAGCGTCTCGCGCGCATAGTCGCGGTTCGTTCCGGCGAGTTTCACCTGCCCGGCAGCAGTTTCTAATTCAATCAGAGCGTTCCGCACTTCCTGTTCGACTGCGGCTCTGGCGTCGGCCAATTCGGCCTGCCTCTGACGGAGGGCTGCTTCCGCCTGCTGAATATCGCCCTTCACGCGTCCGCCCTGCCAAATTGGCATGTTGACCGAACCCGTTACCGCGAAGACGCCATGGGCGGTGGTTGGATTCGGACCGAGGGCTCCGTAGTCGCCGTTGACAGACACGGACGGCAACCGCTCGGCATGGGCGGCGGATAGAGCGCGGTCAGCCGCACGCACCTGTGCATCCGCAGCCTGAAGATCCGCACGGCGCGTATAAGCAAGCTGAATAGCGGTCGGAGGCGGCGGAATCGGTGCTTCCGTGAATAGTAAAGGCTCTGACAGCGTAAGTTCCTGTCCAAGGGGCAAGCCCACGATGCGGGCGAGCGAGAGCTTCTGCTTTCGGAGATCAGCTTCGAGGGAACTAAGTCTTTGCTGTTCGGTTTGCAGTTCCACCAGGCTTCGCATCACGTCGATTTTCGAGTTTGTGCCTGCCTCTTTCCGGACGACGGCCTGCCGGTGTATTGCCTGCGCGTTCTCCACCTGGGCTCGCTGCGAGTCCACGCGAGCGCTGGCTGCCAAGGTTTGCAGATAGGTTCCGCCCACGGCCAACACGACCAACTCGCGCGTGTCCTTGGCGGAAAGAACAGAAGCCCGCTCGGACTCCTTGCTGGCCTGCCAGTTACGACGCAGCACGGGATCGTAAATGGACTGGCTCAAAGCGCCTTGCAACTGCGAATAGGAGAACGGCCCGACAACTGAGGGGATTGAGAAGTTCAGACCGGGCGGAACATTGAACTGAAACCCATAGGCCGCCAAGTTGACCTGCGTAACAGTTTCGGATGCGTTGGCCGTGATATTCGGCAGAAGCGCGCTCAACTCCTGTATGCGCTGCGCACGGGCTGCGCGGACGGAGTTGTCAGCCGAGACAGTGCCCAGATTGGCCCGGAGTCCCTGCTTCACGGCTTCGGCAAGCGTCAGCGTGATTGGACCCGCGGATGCCTCGCCACTCAGGACGCTTCCTCCGAAATCACCCGACACCTGGATGGAGCTGTTCACTGAGGCGACGCCGCCCGAAGGACTGGCGTTCTGCTGGGTGACGACGGAACCCGCTGTGCCCGTTCGTCCGGAAGCTGGTAGCTGGGCTGCACGGCTGGTTCCGGCGGCGCCGGAGCTCGTTGCGCCCATTTGCGCGAAGAGTCGCGCGGACGTGCCGGCGACAAAAATGAATATGGCGAGCGAGAGCCGGGACATGTTGGCCGGAATCCGCCGGGAGCAACTGCCAGCGGACACATACATACATGTATCATATCTCATACATCCGTGTATATAATTAAGCCAGTTGCAAGCAGACAATACAGTCTCGAAGGGCCCGAACAAACACCAGCAGAAGACTGAAGCGACCCGTCGCAAGCTGCTGAAGGCCGCGCGCCGCATATTTGCGAAAGATGGATTCGAGGCGTCTCGCATCGAGGGCGTTGCCAGTGAGGCCGGCTATACGCGAGGAGCTTTCTATGCGCAGTTCAAGAGCAAAGAGGATCTGTTTTTTGCACTCCTCGAGGAACAGGTGACACTCCAGTTGGAGGGGCTTCGCGTTGAGCTCGAAGGATGCGCAACAAACGGAGAAAGACTGCAATGCCTGCGACGCTTCTATGTCTCTCGCGTGGCCGACAAGCAGTGGACCATGCTGGTGCTCGAGTTCAAACTTTATGCGTTGCGGCACCCGCGACTGCGAGCCAAACTTGCGAAGGCACACCGTGTTATACGGAACAAGATGAAGTTTGAGACCATCGCGCGGGTGCTGCCGTGGGAATTGACATGCGATGAGAAACGTACTCACCTGCAGAAAACAGTTCTTGAAGGCGTGCTGCGTGGGATCGCACTCGAATACGCTTACGATCCCACCGATCTCTCGGAAACGGAGGTCGCTGCGATCCTGGGGCAGATTTTCGACGTGGTCATTCAGCCCGAGCGGCCGGCGTAAACGGCTGCGGAGAGTTACTGGTCTTTCGGTCCGAAGGCGTAGAGGGTGGAGTCGTGAGTGGTCGCGAAGACCCGTCCGTCGGTGATTGCTAATCCGCCAAGATGCGTAAATGACGTCATGCCGGAGCCGCTCGAAAAGAGCTCCTTCCCGGTCGCTGCGTCGAAGGCATGGAGGACCGCCGTACCTTTCGTGTTTTGGATGCGCTCTTGCGCGGTGTAGAGCGTTCCATTTTCCTTCACCTGCCTGGTGAATTCGCCGCTTGAGATCGCAAATACGATGCCGCCCGCCACCACAGGCGGTTCGGGCACATTCATATCGCCGGAGATCCAGGCCGGACTAAGAACGGGCTGGCCGTTGCGATCCTGGACGCGGAAAGCCATAATACTGCCGTTTGGAGCGGCGCCGTTTGTGAGCGGGAAGGCGGGTGCCTTCGTCCCGGCCGGACCCCAGGCCGAAGCATAGACCCAACGCTCGCCCTTGGTATCTTCATAGGTCGCGAAGGCTCCCCAGAAGCCGCGACCGGCGATGTCGGCCTCTTCGTTCGCGTAGAGAGGGGTCTGAAACAAAGGCGTGCGGTGCGACTCCCCGCCTAACGACTTCGCATCCAGAAGATACAACGAGCCTTCCTTGCCGGAGCCGACCAACAGTTCCCTGCCCTTGTAGGAGAAAACGGCTGGCGTGCTGTTGCCCATATCGAGGTCTTTTCGCGTGAGGTAGCTGGCGTTTGCCGGCGTGAAGAAGTCGACAAGCTTCAGATCTTTGGGTGTCAGCGCCAGGATGCTGTCGGCGTATTTGCCAGCCTTGAGGTCCACCGGGCCGTCTCCGGTTTCGGCATAAACGATTCCAGTTGCCCCTATCGAAGCGCCGCCGCGTCCCCATATTCCTCCGCCCGTGGTGTCGGATTGAAAGAACACGACTTTCTTATCCGCACTCTTAATGTCCATCGCCCAAATGCCTGACTTGGTGACGGCGCAGCCCTGCGAAGTGGTGGTGTAGATGGTGCCGCCGAGGAGGTTAAGACTCCAGTTCTTCGAGTAGGCCGGAACGAACTGCACCGGCGGGAAGCGGTCTTCCCCATTCACCAGATTCAGGGCGTGCAGCTTGCCGTCGATGGAAATTACGTAGACGGTCGGCCCACCTTCAGAGTTGCCGATGGCCGGGGTGTCGTTGAGAGCATCAGGGCAGAAATAGGTTCCGGTCATGGGCGCTTGCGAGGGAGGCGCGCTGTTCTCAAAATGTTTCTGCCAGGCCAGCTTTCCGCTGTCGGCATCCACGACATAGATGTTGTCGGAGCTTCCGCCGACCACGACGTACGTTTGCGCGCCGTGATTGGTATACACCGGGTTGATCACCACCGGCGACGTCAGCGCGTTCAGCTGTTTGGGTTCGTTGTCGAGCTTGAGCTTCCAGAGCAGCTGGAAGTCCTTGACGGATTCGGGCGAGATTGCCGTTTCATCCTTCGCCCACCCACTCCGCTGTGGATCGCCGCCAAAAGTAGGCCAGCTCGCGGCCGCGAGCGAGCAACTTATCACTACGGCTCCTACCTGTCTCAGAACACTTCGCATAGGGACATCCGTCTTGTATCACATGGATTCCACGGAGTCCCAGACCACTCCCCAAGAGCAGACGGGTAAGAATTATAGAGGCCGCAAGTGTCGCGCCAGGCCGGGATGCTTGTGGAACGACGAGGCGCTAACTGCAGCGCGGCTGGCAGCGAACCTACTTTACCGGATATTCAGGTGTGTTTCTGATTCTGGCGTGCTTGAGTCCGTCGGTACACGCCGCGTGTCTGGATCCGCTCGTCTCTTTGTGGGACGAGCAGGAGGAATGGAACTATTCCTGAACCGTCATCTGCTGGTCGTTGTCACGCCAAGCACTGATCTTCAAACGTCTGCAAACCCAGCAAAGATCTTCATCCTCTTGCTGCTGTGGGCCGGTCAAAGGCCTGCACGAGGCTCCACAAACGGCACAGCGGTTTGCCGGCGACGGTTTGTCTGATTCGATGGACTTTTTCGCTAGCTCCAAAATCTCTGGAGAGATGATTGGCTCGGCTAGCATTTTCTTTTTCATGCTTTCCCTTCCACTATAAAACAGATCCCAGGGGCTCCTAAAAAGCTTCATGCCAATGCAGCGGCAAAGGTACTTGGGTCGCGTAATATGACTGAAGCATGGACAATGTCGCGTTTCTCTTTCCGGGTCAAGGCTCCCAGTACGTCGGTATGGGACAGGGTTTATTCGAGAGTCATAGCGCAGCACGGAGAGTTTTCGAAGAAGCCGATGAGGCTTTGAACGCGGGCCTCAGCCAGTTGTGCTTTGCGGGTCCGGAGGAAGAATTGAAGAAAACTGAGAACCTGCAGCCGGCACTACTCACTGTTTCGGTTGCTGCTTGTCGCGTTCTGAAGGGGGAGGGATACAGTCCAAAGTACGTCGCCGGACACAGCTTAGGGGAGTACTCGGCGTTGGTTGCCGCGGGGTCGCTACGCTTCGCCGATGCAGTGCAGCTTGTCCGGAAGCGTGGCCGATTCATGCAGGAGGCTGTTCGCGCCGGCGCGGGCGCCATGGCGGCTCTTCTGAAACTGCCCGAGGGAATGCTGGACGGCATCTTGCAGGAAGCGGCACAGGGTGAGGTGGTCACGGCTGCGAACTACAACTCACCCGAACAGGTCGTCATCGCCGGTCATACCAAGGCAGTAGAACGAGCAATGGAACTGGCGAAGGCGGCGGGAGCAAAACGAGCGGTTCCATTGCCGGTCAGCGCCCCCTTTCACTGCCCGTTGATGCGGCCTGCTCAACAGCAACTGGCACCCGATCTGGACGCGACGGAATTCGCAGATCTCCAGTTTCCGCTGGTCAACAACTGGAAAGCACAGATTGTCAGGACCGGCTCCGAAGCGAGACGAGGAGTCTTTGAACAGATTCCGAGTCCGGTGCGCTGGACTGACAGCGTCCGAGAACTTGTTCGACAGGGCGTGACGCACTTCGTTGAAGTGGGTCCCGGCTCGGTTCTGCTCGGCCTTTGCCGCACGATCGATCCCAATCTGAAGGGTGTTCGGTTCGGGGAGCCTGCCGACTTGGAGAAAGTGTCAAGTGCGCTGGCGGCCTAGTCTTGTGGTGGCGGTGCTGGGTTGCGCCCCATTCCTGTTCTCGCGGAGCAATGGCGAGCATCCGGTGTTGTCGCTCGATGAAGCTTTCGCTCGCGCGAGCCTCGCGCTCTCTCCGTCTTCGGCCACTGCTCAGGGGTATCACGAACACGGAGGGCGGAAGCTGGATGAACTACTTGACGATTTGTCTCCGGCCGGCATCGAGGCGCAGCGTAAGTTGTACCAAGAGACCTTGCAGCGCTCGGCAAAGCTGCGGTCGCCTGCGATGCCTCTCGAGGACAGAAGTGATCTCGAGATCATCGAGCTCCAATGTAAGTTGGGGCTGCTCGAACTCAACGATATTCAGAGTTACCGGCATAACCCGACTGTGTATGTAGAGCTGATCGGCAACGCGATTTACAGCCCTTACATCCTGAACTATGCCCCCGAGCGAGTGCGGTTTTCGCAGATCACCGCGCGCATAGAGAAGATTCCGAGTTTCATGGCCGTAGCGCGACGCAATCTGGCGAGCGCTCCGGATATCTGGAACCGGGTGGCGCAGGAGGAAAACGACGGAAACATCGATCTGATTGACAAAACCATCCGGGTCAAGGTGCCCGTGGATTTGAGGGCCCGGTATGAGGCCGCTTCAGGGACGGCGATTTCTGCGCTTCGCTCTTTTAATCAGTACTTGCGCGACGATCTCAGCAAGAGTCAAAGTGACTGGCGTCTCGGCGCGAATCTCTACGCCCGCAAATTCGACCTGGCTCTGGCGACTGGAGACACTCCCTCGCAGACGCTGCAGGATGCTCAAGCGAAGATGGCCGAGATCCGGGAAGACATGAAAAGGCAAGCCACCGCGATCTATCCGAGATATTTCCCGGGGGAAGCCCCTCCCACGGACCTCAATAAAGTCGTGACCAAACTTCTGGACAAAATCGCTCAGCAGCACGCTACACCGGGCGGGTACTTCGCCGAAGCGGAGAAGGACTTGGGAGAGACCACC
>JAOAPP010000116.1 GCA_025462985.1 Bryobacterales bacterium
GTACTGCTGACCCTTCTTCGCATCGCCGGTGATGATATTGCCGAATATATAGGTTCCGCGATGCCCTGCAGCGTAAGTGCGAGCGTGCAGCCAGGCAACCAGATCCGAGATCTGGTCCTCGTTGAGACCCAATTTTGGCATTCCCTTATCAGGCCGACCTTCCCTGATAACCGGGGCGATCAGAATTCCCTTTTCGTCGTCCAAAACCACTAGAGATCGAACCAGGTCCGGAGCGCCCGGACCGCCGTTGGCTGCAGCGCCGTGACAACCGGCGCAGTAGGTTTTAAAGGCTATGCCGCCTCGCGCGACAGCCTGCGGATCCTGTTTCGATCCTGCAATCGCAGCGGGATTTACAGGCTCATTCGCGACGTTGCGGGATTGGCTGGTTGCGGTTGTGGGAGGCTCCTGGGCGCAGGCGAGCCAAGCGGCTCCCGCCAGGATCCCGGCCGCAATTCTAAGCTTGGCGTGATGCATCGTCAAATATTTTCCCAATGAGCATTCGAGAGTCGATAACCTGCCATGATATAGCTTCCGTCGAGAGTGGACTACAGGGGCGAAACATGGTCAAATGAAGTGATCGGCCCTCCGATCGCTGCGAATCCCTGCAGCACCCCACCCGCGTAGGAGCCTACTTAGTTGGAGCAAGCAGTTCTCGCCCTGGAAGATGGGACGGTCTTCGAGGGAACGAGCTTTGGTGCGCCTGGACCACGAACAGGCGAAGTCGTATTCAACACCGCAATCACCGGCTACCAGGAGATCTTTACGGATCCATCTTATAGCGGCCAGATTGTTGTTCTCACAAACCCTCAAATTGGAAACTACGGCGCCAATCAGGCCGATTGCGAAGCCGGCGAACCGTACATAGAAGGTCTGGTCGTGCGTGAGATGTCGCCCGTCGTCAGCAACTGGCGTGCGGACGAGCGGGCCGAAACCTTTCTTTCGAAGAGCGGCATCCCCGTAATAGCAGAAGTGGACACGCGCAAGCTCGTCCGATTGCTGCGTGAACGCGGGGCAATGCGCGGCATCATCGCAGTGGGCGAACATAACCTTGATGAACTGATTCTGACAGCGAGAAATGCCCCCAGCATGACCGGTCGCAATCTGGTGTCCCACGTTTCGACTAAACAGCTTTATGGGTGGAGCGAAGCTGTGGAGGCAGTCTCTCCTTCCGACAAACCCAATGCCGCGGAACCTCAGCAGTTTCATGTAGTGGCCTACGATTTCGGGATCAAACGCAACATCCTGAGACACCTGGTGCAAATTGGCAGCAAGGTCACGGTTGTTCCTTCAGACGCTTCCGCACAAGATGTCCTGGCTCTCAAGCCAGATGGGGTGTTCCTTTCGAACGGACCCGGCGACCCGGAACCTCTGGAGCATCAGGTGACGCAGGTTCGCGAGCTCATCGGCAAGGTTCCCATCTTCGGAATCTGCCTGGGCCACCAGATCCTGGGCCTTGCCTTCGGAGGCAAGACGTACAAGCTGAAATTCGGACATCACGGCGCGAACCATCCAGTCTTGAATCGCGCGACGGGCAAGGTGGAGATCACGTCACAGAATCACGGTTTTTGCGTGGATCCGGATTCGTTGAAGGATTCTGCCGTGGAAGTAACTCATTTGAATCTCAATGACCAGACTGTCGAGGGTTTGAGGCATCGGAGCGAGCCGGTATTCTGCGTGCAATACCATCCGGAAGCCGCGCCGGGGCCGCACGACTCGCATTACCTCTTCCATGATTTCGCCGCGATCATGAAGGAGGACAAGCGCTAATCATGCCGAAGCGAACTGACCTCAAGAAAATTATGATCATCGGCTCCGGGCCGATTGTGATCGGGCAGGCCTGTGAATTCGATTACTCGGGCGTTCAAGCTTGTAAGGCGCTACGCAGTGAAGGGTACGAGGTGGTGCTGATCAACTCGAACCCGGCGACGATCATGACGGATCCGAACCTTGCGGACCGCACTTACGTAGAGCCGCTGAGCGTGGCATTCGCATCGGAAGTGATCCGAAAGGAGCGTCCTGACGCCCTTCTCTCAACGGTGGGTGGACAAACGGCTCTGAACCTGTCCGTGGAGCTTGCCGAGGCCGGAGTCCTTGACGAGTACGGTGTCGAACTGATCGGAGCTAAAATCGACGCCATCAAGAAAGCCGAAGACCGGCTGCTGTTTAAGGATGCGATGCGCAAGATCGGTCTCGACATGACGCAATCGCAGCTGGTGAACAACGTAGAAGACGGGCTCGCCTTTGCGTCGAAGTTAGGCTACCCGCTCATCCTCCGTGCGAGCTTCACCATGGGCGGCAGTGGCGGCGGCATCGCCTACCATCGCGAAGAGCTGATCGAGATTCTGGAGCGCGGTCTGGATCTTTCACCGGTACACGAGGTGTTAGTGGAAGAGAGTGTACTCGGATGGAAAGAGTACGAACTCGAAGTGATGCGCGATTTGGCGGGCAACGGCATCATCGTGTGCTCCATTGAGAACTTCGATCCGATGGGTGTGCATACGGGCGACTCGGTTACGGTCGCCCCGGCACAGACACTGAGCGATCGCGAGTACCAGATAATGCGTGACGCCGCATTGCGGTGCCTCAACGAGATCGGTGTCGATACCGGAGGATCGAATGTGCAGTTCGCGATCAATCCGGAGAACGGCCGTATGGTCGTGGTCGAGATGAATCCGCGCGTTTCGCGTAGTTCCGCGCTCGCCTCGAAGGCGACAGGATTTCCGATTGCGAAGATTGCGGCGAAGCTCGCGGTGGGCTACCGGCTGGACGAAATCAGCAACGACATCACGCGAGCGACACCGGCCTGTTTTGAGCCAACGCTCGACTACGTGGTGGTGAAAATACCGCGCTGGCAGTTCGAGAAATTCCCCGGGGCCGAACCGGTGCTCGGCACGCAGATGAAGTCGGTCGGCGAAGCCATGGCAATCGGCCGGACCTTCAAACAGGCTCTTGGAAAGGGTTTGCGCAGCCTCGAAACAGGGAAATCCGGCGGGAGCTCACTTAATCCGGACCTGATTGCGAAGCGATTGATCACGCCGAATCCGGAACGCCTCGACTACATCCGGTTCGCATTCGAACGCGGTTACACGGTAGATGATGTTCATGAGATGACGCGCGTGGACCGTTGGTTCCTGCGGCAGATCAGCGATGTCGTCCAGCTCCGAAAGTCACTTGTCGGGCGCTCACTGGGTTCTATCACGCTCAAGGAGTTTCGGAAATTGAAACGCGACGGCCTGGGCGACCGGCAAATAGCCGAGACACTGGGCGTCGAACCGCTGCAGGTACGCGAAGCTCGCAAGAAGCTTGGGGCTAAGGCCGTGTTTAATCGGGTGGACACGTGCGCAGCCGAGTTCGAAAGCTTTACGCCGTACCTCTATTCGAGTTACGAATCGGAAGACGAGTCCGCTCCCACTGATCGCAAGAAGGTAATGATTCTCGGCAGCGGACCCAATCGAATCGGGCAGGGAATCGAGTTTGACTACTGCTGCTGCCACGCGTCCTTCGCTCTGCAGGACTTTGGCTATGAGTCGATCATGGTCAACTGCAATCCTGAGACGGTCTCGACCGATTACGACACCAGCGACCGGCTTTACTTTGAGCCTCTGACGCAAGAGGAAGTTCTCAACATCTACGATGTGGAGAAACCGGACGGTCTTATCGTGCAGTTTGGCGGGCAGACTCCGCTGAACCTGGCGATGCCACTCAAGGACCAGGGCCTGCCAATTATCGGGACCGATCCGAGCAACATCGATCTCGCCGAGGATCGGAAGCTGTTCGGAAAGCTGCTGGATGACCTGAAAATCCCGTCGCCGGCTAACGGGGCGGCGACCAGCGTGGAGGAAGCGTGCTCTGTGGCGCAAAAGCTCGGGTTCCCCGTTTTGGTTCGGCCGAGCTATGTATTGGGCGGCCGCGCGATGGTGATCGCGTACAACGAAGAGACGGTTCGGCGTTACATGCAGGAGGCCACCAGCTTTTCTGTGAAGCGTCCGGTGCTGATCGACCGATTCCTCGAAGACGCTACCGAAGTGGACGTAGATGCTCTGTGCGACGGCACGAATGTGCTGATCGCGGGCATCATGGAGCACATCGAAGAGGCTGGCGTGCACTCAGGCGACAGTTCCTGTGTTCTTCCGGCATTTTCAATTGCACAGGAGTCGCTCAAGACCATCGAGGAATACACGGCGAAGCTCGCGCGAGCGTTGAATGTCATCGGTCTGATGAACGTCCAGTATGCAATCAAAGGCGGCGAGGTTTACGTTCTTGAAGTGAATCCACGGGCCTCTCGAACGGTGCCTTTCGTCAGTAAGGCGACTGGTGTTCCGTTGCCGAAGATCGCGGTTGGCTTGATGCTCGGCAAGAGCCTGTATGACTTCGCCGATCTCACTGGCGGAGTCGTGAACGGAAGCTTGCCCGTATCAAACTTCTTCGTGAAGAGCCCGGTGTTTCCGTTTGGAAAGTTCCCCGGCGTGGATCCGGCGCTTGGACCGGAGATGCGCTCCACCGGCGAAGTGATGGGCATCGGCGAGAGCTTCGGCGAGGCGTTCGCAAAGGCGCAACTGGCGGCGGGAACACCGATTCCGGACGACGGTGCGATCTTCATCAGCGTCAACGACCGGGACAAGCCGGCAGCTGCTGCGCTCGCGCAGAAGTTCCACGGTTTCGGTTTCGAGCTGTTCGCAACCAGAGGAACAGCGGCTGTTTTGAAAGCCGCCGGTGTTCCCTGCAAAACTATCTTCAAAGTCAACGAGGGCCGTCCCAATGCTGTGGACCTGCTGAAGTCGAACAAGATCAGGCTGGTTGTTTACACCACTACAGGAAGCCACTCGTTCCCGGATGAGCAGACCATCCGACGCAATGCGGTGACTTACCGGATTCCTTGTATCACGACTATGAGCGGAGCGAAAGCCGCCGCTGAAGCGGTTGTGTCGCGCCGGCGCGATCCTATCCGGGTGTGGAGCTTGCAGGAGCTTCACGCTTCGCGCGAGGGGATCGGCACCACCGAATCAGTGTCGGTGTCTTAGTGAATGAGGGCGGGCAAAGGGTAAGAACTCCTGGATGAAGTTATAACCCGCATCTGCCCCGAGCCCGATGAGTGCTCGAATGATGGCGTTGCTCTGTTGTCCGGTGCTGGCAGGCTGCCAAAGGTTGGTGAACTCCGCAGCGGCAGACTTACTTATCACGCGCGCATAAGCAAAGCCGGAGGTTCCATCGTCGTTCTTGGTCCAGACGGTTTGCTTCAGCGCGTTCAGGGTTCTTCTCTTGAAGTGTCCACCTTTTGAGAGTGGAAAGTAGCGGGGGTCTTCGCGCAGCGCAGTTTCAAGCGCAAAGGCGAATGCCTGCCGTGAAAAGGTGCCGGCGAAACCAGACGCATATCGGTGCGCGAAGCCGCCGACGCCTTGTCCCCATTCGTTGGGTGCGTCCATGGCCTGACCGACCGCAGCGCCAATACCGGCGCCAATCAGGTTTCCGAGGCCGAATGATTGCACCACACGGTATTCGAATTTCTCGTCCGTAGCGAGTTGCGGAGCGGAAACCGTTCCCCGCA
>JAOAPP010000144.1 GCA_025462985.1 Bryobacterales bacterium
CGCTCCTCGTCAGGAAGCCGCTTCTCGGCTATCTGGATGCCGAAGCGCGCTCAGAGTTCGAGCACCGTCTCGACAGACTGACTTCCGCCGGGCGTTGGGATAAATGGTCGTTGGCCATAGAGGCGCGTGACGGAAAGCTGATCCCGATGGAGGCGACCGCATCTCGCGCCGGTAAGGGCTCCATATGCTGGCTGTTCAGGGATGCGAGCGTGCGGCGTGCCTCCGAAGAGAGCATGCATGCGTTGAACCGGTCGCTGAACGCGCGCGTAGCGCAACGCACTCGCGAGCTCGAGGTCGCCCTCGAGGGAGAACAATCCGCACGCAAGGAAGCGGAGGCTGCAAATCGGATCAAGACCGAGCTTTTCGCCCGTCTCAGTCACGAGTTTCGCACACCGCTTCACGCAGTGTCGGGCTATCTCGAGATTCTGGAGCAGAATATCCATGGCGTACTCACGGCCGAGCAACGCCGTGATGTCGGCCGCATTCACCAGGCGCAGGAGCATCTCATCACGCTGGTGAACATGATTCTCGATTTCGCGAAGCTCGAGGGCGGACCGGTCGAGCTGTCGATGGCGGAGATTCCGGTCGAGGAGACGTTGCGCGGCGCGGAGGCGTTGGTCGCACCGCAGTTCGCGAAGAAGGCAATAATCTTTACGCACCATTCGGGTGACCCGGGCGTAACGGTGTTCGCCGATCGGGAGAAGGTTCAGCAGATCGTTCTCAACCTCCTGGCGAACGCGATGAGATTCACTCCTTCGGGTGGCGCAGTGGATCTCGACTGGCGCATCGAGAACGAAGCGTTGCTCGTGCACGTGCGAGACACCGGCCCCGGAATTCCCGAAGACAAAACCGAACAGATCTTTGAGCCGTTCGTGCAGCTGCGGACGCCGGGCTCTGTTCCCAGTGGTGGAACCGGCTTAGGGCTCGCCATCAGCCGGGACCTGGCCAGGGCGATGGGGGGAGACGTGCGCGTAACGAGCGCCGTGGGAGTCGGGTCCGTGTTCACTCTGCTGCTCTCCCTTCGCAAGCATGCCGCGTCGAAGCTTTCAGGGCCGAAGACCGCAAGTTAATTTCCTGAGAGTCCCGCGCACTCCGGAGCCCACATTGCAGCAATCAAACGCGGCGCTCTACGATCTCGTAGAGGACCCGTCCGTTTTCATCAAGCAGGACTGGAATTCCTACACGGCTGACGATCACGACGTGTGGGGGCTTCTCTACGAGCGCCGCATGAAGGAGCTCCGCAACAACGGCAGCAAGATATTCCTCAAAGGCGCGGACACCATCGGTCTCAAGCGAGAGACGGTGCCCGATCTGGCTGAAGTAAATCGCCGCCTCGCTCCGCCGACCGGATGGGAAGCCGTGTCGGTGTCCGGGTACATTCCCGCCAAGACCTTTTTTCAATGCTTGTCGCTGCGGAAGTTTCCAACGACTGTGACGATAAGGAAGCGCGAGCAGCTCGACTACCTGCCGGAACCGGACATCTTCCACGACGTTTTCGGGCACGTGCCCCTCCACGCGGATCCCGTGTTCGCCGATTTTCTGCAGCATTATGGACAGGTTGCCGCTGCCGCCGACAATGAAGAGGACACGACGCGGATGGCGCGGTTGTTCTGGTTCACGGTGGAGTTCGGTCTCATCCGCGAAGATGGCCAGATAAAAGTCTACGGGTCGGGACTCATTTCCTCGCACGGCGATGCCGCGAATGCGCTCGGGCCCAAGTGCGACCGGCGGCCGTTCTCTCTTGACGCAGTGTTCAATCAGCACTTCGAGATCGATCACTTTCAGGACGTGCTCTTCGTCACCGAATCGTTCGACCAGCTCTACCAGGCCGTAGAGGAAGCGGGACGCAGGATCGGAGCGATCCGCTAGACGGCTTGCCCTCTCGCCGTAGGGAGAGTGCCGTTTTGAGTGTCCTGTTAGGAGTTCACCGAACGAACGCTGTCGAGCAGAGTTATCAGCGACGTCAGATCGTCCGATGCCAGCACGGATACGGCTTTCGCTTCGCACTGGTTCACCGGCTCGTCCATCTCCGTCAACAGTTGCAGGCCCTTATCCGTTATCTGACAGAAAACCCGGCGCCGATCCGTGGGACAAGGAGCACGCGTCACCAGTCCCTTGCGCTCGAGGCGATCGACGAGCCTGGTCGTGCCGGGAGTTTGCTCGATCATCCGTTCGCCGATGGTCAGGGTGGGTAGTCCGCTCGGACCTGCTCCCCTGAGGATTCGCAGAACATTGTATTGCTGGGGCGTGATTCCGTACGCCTCGATCACTCGCGCGAAACGGCGCTTTACGGCGTCGGCAGTCTTCAGCAGGCATAGTGTGGCCTGTTGCTCAGGCGAGCGAAAGCTCTCCGGCGGCTTCGGATGGGACGCCATAGACCGGGTCGTATTTACTGCTGAATCGCTGGGCAAGCAAATGCCGCTGTTCGCGGGCGAATGGCTGCAGGCGACCGCAGCTATCGCCAAACCGGGAACCACCATCGCGCATTTTGGTACCAATTCAGTCCGCTCGAAGTCCCAGATTAGTTACGGGTGGCAGCGAAGCGGATACCTCAATCGTCTATAGAACGGTGCTAAACCGGCGGCGTTTTTTCCCTCATCTCGAGGTAGTTCTGTTTATGCGGCGTTTCGGTCTGTTGAGTGGTCTTGTAGGTGTCGTGCTTGCGGGCGCCTGCTCCGATAATTCGGCGGCCCCGCGCCAGACGGGCTCCTATAAGGTCGACGTCCGTTTCTTCGGCGCGCCTATGCCGCTCAGCGATCAAGCGCTCTTTACCAATGCAGCGACCCGCATCGAGCAGATAGTCGTCGGGCAGCCACCCCTGGTGGACGCCGAAGGGGATTCTCTTGGGGTGTGTGGCGTGACGGGAATCCCCGTCTTCCACGGCTCTGTAGATGGTATCGTGATTTATGCATCGATGGATTCGATCGATGGTCCCAGCATGGTTCTGGCTCAGAGTGGTCCCTGCTATATCCGCCAGAACGGAACGCAGAACGATTGGCGCACGGCAATTGGAATCATGAAGTTCGATACGGCCGACCTCGCCACGCTCGCCGGATCGGGAAGTCTGCAGCAGGTAATAACTCACGAGATGCTGCACGTCCTTGGATTTGGCTCGTTCTGGGATACCACCAGCGCAAATCTGCTGATCAACTATGGCCCGAACGTGGCGTACATCGGCCAGGGCGGAATTGCGGGTTGCAAGTCAATCGGAGGTCTCCGCACTTGCGCCACGTCGGTTCCCGTCGAAGGCTCGCAAGGTGGTGACGGAACTATCAATTCGCACTGGCGAGAGACCACTTTTGGGAACGAGCTGATGACGGGATTCATCAACCGCGGCAACAATCCGCTCAGCAAAATGACCGTGAGGTCTCTGGAAGACCTCGGCTACACCGTCGACACGACGGCCGCCGACCCGTATACCCCTCCCTCAACCCTTAATATTCAAGCCGCGGATGCATTTGGGCAGGCACCACCGACCAGCCCCACTCCCGGTGTATGGGAGATTGGATTGCCCCACAAACCCATCGCCCTGCCCGTGATTCCCGGCACCGGTCGATGACAATACTTCCGCTCGCGGGCGTTTTCGCGGTAGTGGTGGTGTTCGCCGCTGCTTGCGAGCGCGCTCAGCAGGCCGCCGTTGATACTACTGCTGCT
>JAOAPP010000181.1 GCA_025462985.1 Bryobacterales bacterium
GATGACCATCGCGGCGAAAAATCCGCAGGACTACGGGCTGGACAACGTCGAAGTCGATCCTGCGGTTGAGTACGACACACTGCGGGTCTCGGAGGCAACGAACCTGAATCTCATTGCAGATGCAACGATGCAGCCGCTCTCGGTCATTCGCGAATTAAACCCGGCATTGTTGAAGACCGTGGCTCCGGCAGGCTTTCAGGTGCATGTGCCGAAGGGAGCGGGCGAGACAGCCGAAGTAGCGATCAATGTAGTGCCTGCACCGAACCGCGCGGCCTGGCGCTTGCATCACGTGCTGGCTGGCGACACGCTAGCGGCCATTGCCAAGTCGTATCATCTGACGCCTGAGCGGATTGCCGATGTGAACCATGCGGCGGACTCTCTTGAAGCGGGCGATGTGCTCTTGATTCCCGCCGCATACCACGAGGAGAGCAATGGGCTGAAGGGGCATTCCGCAGTCTCTGGCAGCAGACGTTCAAGTGCACGGCGAGGCGCCCGGATCGCAACTTCCCGGCGTGTTCCTGCTCCCGTTTTGCATCGCAAAGCGGGCATCAGAACGGCCAGCCTGCAGTACTGATTCAAGGCTCAACAGCAATTCGCGTCACAAAGAAGCTCAGGTTCCGCACCTGAGCTTTTTGTTTTTCACTTGCCATTCGATGACAGGTTGTGAAATCATTTGGCTTCTTGCATCATCTGGAACGTAGTGAGAGGTTGTGAAAGGAGCGAGGTGAGCGAGGTGAGTTCAGTGTATTGGCTTAACCCGGACGACGAAGAAGAAGACGATGACTTCGACTACGAAGACGAGCACGTCGAACTTGAATCTGACAAAGGCGAGTACGACGACGAGGATGACGAAGACGACGATGAGGAAGACGTTGCGGAAGTTGCGACGCCCGCCAAGGCGGCTACGTCCTCTGTAAACGAAAAAGAAGCGGAACTGCATCCCGAGCAAGACAGCGAAGAGTCTGCCGCTCCTGCTGAGGTCAGCCAGCCAGCTCCCTCATCGCCTGCCAAGAAGGCACCGGCTTCGAAGTCAGCTCCGGCCAAGAAAGCTACAGCGAAGAAAGCTACAGCGAAGAAGGCCATCGCTCCTTCAAGACCAGCGGCGAAGAAAGCTGCCGTAAGCGGTGGATCGAAGACCGCTGCCAAGAAAAGCGTTGGGAAGAAAGTGATCGCCAAGAAAGCAGCGAAGAAGGTAGCGCCGAAGAAGGTAGCGCCGAAGAAGGCTGCGCCAAAGAAGGCTGCAACCAAGAAAGCTGCAACCAAGAAAGCTGGCCCCAAGAAGGCAGCGGCCAAGAAAACCGCCACAAAGAAGACTGCTTTCAAAGCGGCCCCGAAGAAGACTGCGACCAAGAAGGCACCCGCCAAAAAGACAGCCGCGAAGAAAGGCGCAAGAGGCCGAAGGTAAGAAACCCGGTTCGGGCGGGAGGATCTGCGTCAGCTATTCAAGCTCGATCTGCAGATCTTCCTCGCCCCCTTCAGGCACAAGTTATGCGGACTGCTTGCGAACCACCGACCGGCAGCGCTCGAACAATTCCAACAGCGAGTCCGCGTATTCTTCGTTGGTTCGAGTAGGCTTTCCCCCGAATCCAGCGGAGCCGCTGCCCTTTCCGTAGCCAGTCGAAACGGCGATGAACTTCATGAGTTCGAGCGCCACCTCATCCTGATTGGTTGGTTGTTTCTTTTCTTGAGTGTCTAAATCTTCAGCCATGCGGGAATTACTTTCCTTCCTAGATGATTCCTTCTCCAACGATTTTGCCATTGCTTCCAGGCTATGCCCCTTCGCGCACGCGCGTTGATCAGAAAATTGAGAGGCGGGGCGCAGTCCCATCTTATGGAGGCCGAAGATGGGGCATTCTACGTCGTCAAATTCACCAAAAATCCGCAGCATCGGCGCATCCTGATTAACGAGTGGCTTGCCTGCGCCTTCCTGCGATACTTGCAGATCCATGTACCGGAGACCACGGCGATTCAGCTCACGCCCGAGTTCATTGAAGGGAGTCCTGACCTCTACCTTTCTGTTGGTCCCCGGCGGGAGCCTGTGCCTCCGGGCCTGCACTTTGGCTCGCGCATGGCCGTACATCCCGATCGCGTGGCCGTCTTCGACTTTCTTCCCGACAAGCTGTTGAACAAGATAGAAAACCGCGCGGATTTCCTGGGCACACTGGTGTTCGACAAATGGGCTTGCAATGCGGACTCCAGGCAAGCGGTCTTCTTCCGCGCGCGCGCCAAGACGTGGACTCCCATCAAAGGCGAGCGGCCGGCGAGAGTGGGCTTCTTTGCCCAGATGATAGACCACGGCTTTGCGTTCAACGGCCCTCACTGGAGCTTTCAGGACTCCCCGATACAGGGCCTCTACTTCCGCGATTCCGTATACCACGATGTGCACTCTCTCGATTCATTTCAACCGTGGCTGGACATGGTCCAGAGCTTTCCGATTGAAGTGATCGATTCGGCATTGAAGGAGATACCTCGCGACTGGCTCGAGGAGGATGAATCGGAACTGGAAGGTCTATTGGAAGCGCTGGTGAAGCGGCGAGGGCGCGTGCCGGAGTTGATCGAAGACCTGCATCGCCACAAACCTAGCGCGTTTCCAAACTGGCGGCAATAGTGTCGGCCAGTACGTCCGCCGTCCAGGGAGCCAGCAGAATGCCGTTTCGGAAGTGCCCGTAGGCGAGGAACAGCCTGTTAGAGTGCCAAGGCCCGACGTGCAGCGCGTCACTGCCCGGGCGGAACCCCGTCCAGCTTTCAGTGGGCGTCGTCTCGGCCAGATGAGGCAGAACAGCCCCGGCATCAGCGGCCAGCTTCGCCGTAATCTCAGGGTTCACCTCACGTTCGAATCCCACCCGCTCGACGGACGCACCGGCCAGTAGCAAGCCATTAGCCCGCTGCAGAAGATAGATGTTTGTGCCGCGGATGATTGTCGTGCAAGTCTGGTCGGGCTGGCGATAGCCAATGAGATGTCCCTTCACAGGCTCCGAAGCCGGCGGCTGCGGCACGCCGGCGATCTGGATCCCACCGCTCCAAGCGCCTGCCGCTACGATCACGGCGGCGTATTTCGAAACTCCGTTGCCTGATGTGAGGTCGACGCCTTCGTCGGCAAGTTTCAGACAGCTCACAGGACAGTTCTCAACCAGTGTGACCCAGAGGCTGCGGTTCGCAGCGATAAGCGCGGTGACCACCTGGCGAGGATTGACGATGCCGTCTTCCGGATAGAAACGCGCGCCCGCTAGCTTCTCAGTCTGCACGCGAGGCCAGAAGGCGCGAATGCTACCAGCGGAGATGGCCTTTGAAGGAATGCCTAGCGTGGCCTGGAACGCTGCCCGGCGCTCTAGCGCTTCCAGTTCTTCCCCGGAATAGGCCAGTTCCAATGCACCGCACTCCTGGTAGTCGATCGTGCTGTGCGTGGCCTGCTCCAGTTCGGCGACGAAGCTCGAGTACATTCGGCGCGATGCGATAGCTGCGGACGTCAGGTCGGACTCTTCGTCCACCTCCCCGCCCGGCGCGAGCATGCCGGCTCCCGCCCAACTGGCTTCGCCGCCGAGCGTGGATTGGTCATAGACGGTGACTGGGAAGCCGCGTTGCGCCAATCGCCATGCAACAGAGAGCCCGATAATCCCGCCTCCGGCTATCGCGATTGAGCGCGCAGGGCGCGATGGCCCTGATGAATTCATGCCATTTCCTGGACCGTTTCCGGCTCCGGATTGGCCCGTTTGATCAGTTCCAGAAAAGCGCGAGCGGCATGGCTCAACGCTCGTCTTGCAGGATAGACCAGGCGGATCTTTCGTTCAAGTGTGAGTTCCTTGACGCGAATCTCTCGCAACAGACCCTGCCTGATCTCCTGGTCCACGCACATGCGCGGAACAAAAGCGACCCCTTCGTTATGCTGCACAAGACGCCGGATGGTTTCGATGGTGGGCATCTCAACATCCATGTTCAATGGCACTTTGTAGCGCTGGAACTCCCGCAGCACAGCCTCCCGGTTTGGGGATAGAACGTTGTGGGCGATGAACGTTTCCATGTCCAGGTCCGTGATCGAGACCTCTTCACGATGGGCAAAGCGATGCTGCGGGGAAACGATGAAGGACAGGCGATCGATGTAGATGACCTGCGAATGCAGATGATCATCGTTCGGGTCGTAGCTGATGACTCCCAGCTCCAGTTCTCCATCCAGCAGCTGCGACGGAATCTTGCTGGACTCGGCGCGCCGCATCTGGATCTTCACCTTGGGAAAGGCGCGGCGGTAGTGTTCAATGTGTTGAATCAGATACAGAGAAGTCGATTCGTTCGCCCCGATAGCCAGCCTGCCCGCATAGTTATCACGCAGTTCTCGCAGCGCGTTCTCCATGTCCGATTCGAGATTTTGGAAACGCCGGGCATACTCGAGCACAACGCGGCCGGCGTCGGTCAGCAGCAGTTCGCGCCCGGAGCGGTCAATCAACTTCTCTTTGAGGTCGCTCTCCAGCCGCTGAATGGCAATGGAGATAGCCGGCTGAGTACGGAGCAGCTTTTCGCCGGCGCGCGAGAAGCTACGCTCGGTCGCCACCGTCAGGAAGACTTTTAAGGGATAGAGTTCCATCACGCCCACCCACCCAGGCGTTTATGGCATGATTATATCTAATACAACTTGTCAAAAGTATAAATTTGCATAATCTCGCCGATGAACGTACGATGAGTGAAGTCGAATTCATCCAGGCGCAAGTTAGGAGAGCCCACTTTGAGCCGAGTTTACATTTTCGATACCACGTTGCGGGACGGCGAGCAGTCCCCAGGCTGCAGCATGACGAAGGCCGAGAAGCTGAAGATGGCCTCGCAGCTGGTCGAGCTGGGCGTGGACATCTTAGAAGCTGGCTTCCCGATCGCGTCTGACGGCGACTTCGAGTCAGTTGATGCCATCAGCCGCGACTTTCCGAACGCGAAAGTCGCGGCCCTAGCTCGCTGCTGCACACAGGACATTGAGCGGGCGGCAGAGGCCCTGCAGCATGCCCGGCGTCCGCGCATCCACACCTTTATCGCCACCAGCGACATTCATCTGAAGTACAAGCTGAAGCGGACACGCGAGCAGGTCCTGGATGCTGCGATCAAGGCGGTGGCACTCGCGCGCAATTACGCGGATGACGTGGAGTTTTCCGCCGAAGACGCAACCCGCACGGATCTCGAGTACCTGGAGCAGGTTTGTAATGCCGTGGTGGATGCGGGTGCGCGGACCGTGAATCTTCCCGATACGGTGGGCTTTTCTGTCCCTGACGAATATGCCGAATTGATCGGCCGGATGGTAAAAGTGCTGGGCGACCGGGCGATTGTAAGCGTTCACTGCCATGACGATCTGGGCTTGGCGGTAGCGAATTCGCTGGCCGCTGTTCGGGCCGGTGCGCGGCAGGTGGAATGCACGATAAACGGTATTGGCGAGCGTGCCGGAAACGCCGCGCTGGAGGAAATCGTGATGGCGGTGCGAACCCGCCAGGACAGGCTACCGTTCCAAATCAACATTCAATCAGAAAAGCTCTACAGCACGAGCCAGATGCTGACCCAGTTCATCTCCTTCGGCCCGCAACCGAACAAGGCGATCGTGGGCGAGAACGCGTTTGCGCATGAAGCAGGCATTCATCAGGACGGGTACCTGAAAGAGAAGAGCACGTACGAGATCATCAGCCCGCAGTCGGTGGGTGTGCCCGAAGGCAAACTGGTGCTCGGCAAACACAGCGGGCGCCACGCGTTGAAGAACCGCACGGAAGACCTCGGGTTCCAACTCACGCATGAGGAACTGGAGGAAGTGTACAAGCGGTTCACCTCCGTTGCGGATAACAAGAAGGGCATGCGGGACCAGGAGATCGCGAAGCTGGTCCGGACCGTCACCGAGGCCTTCAAGACAAGCGCCGTCTAGACATCAGCAATGAAACTGAACATTCTTTTACTTCCCGGCGATGGAATCGGCGTCGAAGTCACGCGCGAGGCGGTCAAGGTTCTCAACCATGTAGCGGTTGCTTACGGGCATGAAGTGGCGTACAGCGAAGGGCTGCTGGGCGGCATAGCCATTCACAAGACCGGGAACCCTTTCCCGGACGAAACGCGAGAACTGGCGCTCAAGGCGGATGCGACGCTCATGGGCGCGGTCGGTTTGCCGGAATTCGACAATGCTCCCCCGGAGAAGCGGCCGGAACGGGGTCTGCTCGGCATTCGAAAGACGCTCGGCGTTTACGCCAATCTTCGCCCGGTTCGCTCCTATAGCGCCTTGCTCGATTCTTCGCCGCTGAAGAACGAACTTGTAGATGGCACGGACATGATCATCGTCCGGGAGCTGACGGGCGGGCTTTACTACGGCACCCCGCGTGGGATCTCAGGCTCCGGCGCGGAGGAAAAGGCCGTGAACACAATGGTCTATACCCGGCCTGAGATCGAACGAGTGACCCGCATGGCGTTTCAGCTGGCGCGTAAGCGTCGGAAGAAAGTCACCAGCGTCGATAAGTCGAACGTGCTTGAGAATTCTCAGCTATGGCGGCGAGTGGTAACCGAGATTGCGGCGGAATTTCCGGACGTAACCCTTGATCATTTGCTGGTGGACAACTGCGCTATGCAACTCGTTCTCAATCCCAAGCGGTTCGACGTAGTGCTTACTGAAAACCTGTTCGGCGACATTCTGAGCGATGAAGGGGCGGTATTGGCCGGATCGATCGGCATGCTGCCTTCCGCGTCGATTGGTGAGCAGAGGCCGTCCGGCGCATGGGTCGGTTTGTATGAGCCGGTACACGGCTCTGCTCCGGATATTGCGGGCCAGAACAAGGCAAATCCGCTCGGAGCAATCGGGTCCGTCGCGGCGATGCTTGAATACAGCTTCGGCCTGGTCGAAGAGGCGCAGGCAGTCAACCGCGCGATGGAAGAAGTTCTGAATAGCGGTCGCGTTACTGCCGATTTGAAGCCGGCAGGCACGCCCGCGACGACCAACCAGGTCGGCGATGCAATCTGTGCGGCCCTCGGGGCCGGCCGGGCTGTGACGGCCTAGATTCACAGCAAGGAAATTATGGGACAAGAGAACGGCGCAGCCAAGAAGCCGCGCACAATCATCGAGAAGGTGTGGAACAACCACATCGTTGCTGAGCGGGAGGGCGCGCCAACGCTGCTTTACATCGACCTGCACCTGGTGCACGAGGTGACCTCGCCGCAGGCATTTTCCGGTTTGCGCCAACGAGGGCTGAAGGTGCGCCGCCCGGATCTGACCATCGGCACAACCGACCACAGCATTCCGACGCACGACCGTTCTCTTCCGATCATCGATAAGATTGCGGAGAACCAGATCACGCAGTTTGAAAAGAACTGTCGTGAGTTTGGAATCCCCTTCTACGGGCCGCACAGCAGCAAGCAGGGCATCGTGCACGTCATCGGCCCGGAGCAGGGCCTGACGCAGCCGGGCATGACGGTGGTCTGCGGCGACAGCCATACGGCGACACATGGTGCATTCGGTGCGCTCGCATTTGGCATCGGAACCAGCCAGGTGGAGCATGTTCTCGCTTCGCAGTGCCTGCTGCAATCACCATCGAAGACGTTTGAGGTCCGCGTGGAAGGCGCTTTGAAGAACGGCGTCGGAGCCAAGGACATTGTTCTGAACCTGATCTCCCGCATTGGCATCGGCGGCGGCACGGGCTGCGTGTTCGAGTATTCCAGTTCTGCAATTCGTTCGCTCTCGATGGAAGAGCGGATGACGATCTGCAATATGTCGATCGAAGGCGGAGCGCGCGCCGGCCTGGTCGCGCCGGACGAAACCACCTACCAGTATCTGGCAGGAAGGCCTGCTGCGCCGAAGGGCGCCGACTGGGACCGGGCGCTGAAGCTGTGGCGGCAATTGCCGACGGACGAAGGCGCGAAATTCGACAAGACCATCTACATCGACGCGAGCAGTTTGGAACCGATGATTACGTTTGGGACGAATCCTGGTATGGGAATCCCGATCACCGGACCGGTCCCCGATCCCGCACGAATCAGCGATCCAGTGGAACGCGAGTCACTGGGCAAAGCGCTCCGGTACATGGATCTCCCGGCCGGTAAGCCGGTGCTGGGTCATCCAGTTAATGTGGTCTTTATCGGCAGCTGTACCAATTCGCGCATCTCGGATCTGCGTGCGGCCGCGGCGCTGCTGAAGGGTCGCAAAGTAAATCCCAAGGTGCGCGTGATGGTGGTGCCCGGGTCACAGGAAGTGAAGAAGCAGGCACAGGCCGAAGGGCTCGATGTCATCTTCCAGGAAGCCGGGGCGGAGTGGCGCGAAGCCGGCTGTTCGATGTGCATCGCGATGAATGGCGATCAGCTGCAGCCGGGCGAATATAGCGTTTCGACCAGCAACCGGAACTTCGAAGGTCGTCAAGGCAAGGGTGGACGCACCTTCCTGGCCAGCCCCTTAACGGCGGCGGCGAGCGCGCTCACCGGCGTCGTGACGGATGTGAGAACGCTGCTCTAAGAGGAACCGCATAATGGAAAAGTTCACGAAGTTTACGAGCCGGCTGGCGCCGCTTCCGATCGACAATATCGACACCGACCAGATCATTCCAGCGCGTTTTCTGAAGACGACATCCAAGGCGGGTCTCGAAGACAACCTGTTTTGCGACTGGCGCTATGACGCGCAGGGCAATCCGAATCCCGAGTTCATCCTAAACCAGCCGCAGGGCCGCGCCGCACAGATTTTGCTGGCGGGCGACAATTTCGGCTGTGGCAGTTCGCGCGAACACGCGCCATGGGCGCTGACTCAGTTCGGGTTCCAGGCCGTTATCAGCACCTCTTTCGCAGATATCTTCCGGGGAAACTCGCTGAAGAATTCCCTGCTGCCGATCATTGTTCCGCCGGAGGTGCATAAGGAGCTCTTCGCTGCTCTCGCAGCGGATCCCGCGGCAACCGTGACAGTTGATCTGCTGGAACGGAAGCTGATTCTTCCGGACGGATCAAGCGTCGAGTTTCCCATTGACGAATTCGCACGGCACTGCATGCTGGAAGGAGTCGACGAGCTCGGCTATATCCTGCAGCAGGAAAGCGCCATCGCCGCTTACGAAGCAAAGCGGCCTCTTACGGTAAACACGCTGAGCGTTGCATAGCCGCATTAGACTCCGTTTGCCGGTAAGTGGAACCGGCAAACGGGTACATACGTCTGGTCGAGCACGTGCTAAGAGAGTTTGGGGTGGCTACTGCAATGGTCCTGTTATCGACCACTGCAGCTTCGGGCAACATTTTTCCTATGGAGTTGCCGTGGGGACGGCGCTCACGGAAGATTTCAATTCTGTTTTCTACCCGGACGGGCAAGGACTTTCTACGCTCCAGAAGTTCGGCGGCAAGGGCGTGATTGTTGGCCCGATGCTTCAGTGGAACTTCTCACGTCGATTCTCGATCGAAGGGGATGGGCTATTTCGGGAATTGCGTTTGAGGATGGCCGTGCGGGTGCGCACAATCCGACCGTGACATGGGAGTTCCCGATACTTGCCAAGTATCAATTTCTTCCCTATAGCGCAGGACGGTTCTCGCTCCGGCCCTTCGTGGAAGCTGGCCCTTCGTTTCGAACCACGGGCAACCTGAATGCGAACCCATCTCACGCCGGGATCTCAGCGGAAGGCGGAATTGAGTTTCGTCTTCGTCAACTCAATATCGCTCCGACTCTGCGCTAGACGCGTTGGGGGCAAGACCCTCATCCTTTCAGCATCTGTACACGGGCTGACCAGATTGAATTCTTGGTAGCCTTTAGCCGTTCCTCAAGCTTCGATGCGCGCCCGTTTGGAAATCGCCTCGCCTTCGGAGCAGTTCTTGGAGTAAACCTGTTGGGTGACTACGATTCGAAATCCTTCACATCTACTCGCATCGGCGTGGACGGCCCGGTACCTGAGACCTTCTCACAACGCTCGGGACCGCACAGCTTTCTGGTAGGTCCAGCTGTAGAGTTGCGGGTGAAGGATGGATGGTCGGTAGAGGCGGATGCCGTATATCGGCCAGTTCGGGGATACTTCACAACAGCCGGAACCTTGTTCGGACAAACCTATTCGTCATCCTATGAGAGCTCTTTCAGCACGTGGCAATTCCCTGTTCTGGCGAAGTACAAGTTGCCCCTCGCTCTCCTTGGAGATGCGTTGAAGCCTTTTGTTGAAGCAGGGCCTTCGTTTCGAGTGGGCGGATCGACCACGCACGTCGGGTTCACTGCAGCGCCTGGCGTATCGATGCGACTGCGTCCTCTGAATGTTGCCCCGGCAATTCGCTATACCAGATGGCAAGCGGATCCGTTCGGTGAAGTGAGGGCGGATGAAGCCAACCTGCTGGTGGGAATCACGTTCTAGGGTTCGAGGCATAATCGGCCAGGCCCGCTCTGGAAGGCCCGTTGGGCCCGTTGTCTGCAAGGATCACGAGCCGAACACTGTCACCCGGGCACGATGGCCTTTGCTCAACTTCTCGTCACACGTGTAAAGGACGGAGTCCGTCAGTTCGGCTAGGGCTATGTAAGCGGCGTCGTAGGCGGTGAAATTGTGCCTTAGTTCCCACATGCGCGTCAACAAAGGTGTATGTGCGTAACGTTCAGCAGGAAGCGTTGCCAGTGCCGTAAGGAGTTGTTCGCAGCGGTGTGGATCAACGCGCTGGCCAGCAAGTAACTTTCGAAGAGCACTCGCTACCTCCACGTCAAGCAGATGGGGAACGATGAACGACTCGCTGCGCCCGGCCAGATCACGTCTGAGCGAATCAGCCAATCTGCCATTTGTAACCAACTCCACCACCACGGAAGCATCCAGAACAATCACTGGCCATCACGCAGTTCGCGTATCACCTGCGCGGGGCTTCGTCTGGCCACGATCGGTTTGGTCTGCTGGGTGCGCTCCAACCACTCCAGTATGCTCGGGCGCTCTGCCGTACGCTCCAGTTCCCGCTTGATAAAGTCGGACAGGCTCATGCCTTCGCGTGCCGCACGGGCTTTAAGGGTGCTGTGTACCTGGTCTGAAACATCTCGGATTTGCACCATTTTGGACATGCTCCAAGCATACAAGCATGTGCTGCACATGTCCACACGCCGCACGAAAGAGCATTGCTCTTTCGTGCTGTGAACCAGGGCGTAACCGGGGGAGAAACGACTAGTTGGAGGGAGCGGTGCGGTATACGAAATCCTTCAACGAGATCCGGTACACGTGCTCGTGCCGGTCAAACTCGGTGCAGTATTTCTTCGGATAATAACCACTCTTCTCATAGGCCTGCGGAAGCTTCAACGCCATGCACTGGTTGGGCTGTTCCGTGAGCGATGCGCGCGTGATCATCGGCTCATAGAAGATGATCTCGCCATCATATGCGCCGTACAGCCACGTGCGCGTGAAGAGCTTGCCATTGAACTCGGGCGAGGTGGGATCGATCAGGTGATTGCCCATGTACGGAACCACGGAGCCGACATCAATGTAGCCCTGGGGCAGGAACTCCGGCGGGACAGGCTTACGCGCTTTGTCGTAGACGTCGCAGGCCAAGCCGAAGCACGGACCCGGCAAGATCGACTGGATCTCTTCACGGTCCGTCGTGTAGAAGTGGAAGTCAAAGTGAGGCTTGTCGTAGATACCAGCCGGTTCGTGACCGTGCGGGTTCCAATCAAACTCAAAAAATTCGACCGGTGTGTTGCGAGCCTGAACTGGAAAATCTGTATCCAGGGTAGTTTCCTCAGCAGGCAGGCTCTTCATCGCTGATTCGGAGAATTCCAACCCTAATTCGACGACGGGTTTGGCATGCGTAACGGGATCTATCTAGTTCCCGATCACTACGTAGGTGAGGAAGTGGCCGATTCCAAGCGGGACGGAAGTACCAATGTGTAGATTGTACTCTTTCTTTCCACAATCCACCTCATGAGCGGCAACGGGCAATACGAAAATTGCGGAAAACAAAAAGCTGGAAATTAGTAAGCGTTTCAAAATGTCCCTCCTCTGGGATCACTTTGAACGCGTAGGCTAAGCCCGGATTGGCTCACCGGTTTGCTCAAAAAATTCAGAATGGGCGCATGACCCTCAGCTTTGCGTAGCGGCTTGAAAGAGGCGTCGGA
>JAOAPP010000189.1 GCA_025462985.1 Bryobacterales bacterium
CTGGTGCGTGACCGGATCCACGATGGTGGCGGCGCCAACCTGTCCTTGATACAGGCCATTTTCCCGCATCACCTGCTCGATGCTCTTTTTGGCGCGTTCTACGACCTCCGGATTAAATGGCGTTCCGAGATAGAGCTGCGCATCGCTTAGGATGACCCCGCGGCTAGGGGGATCAAGCACCTTCCCCTGCAATCCGACATGCCCCACAAAGAGGCGCGCTCGGGTGATGAACTTGATGGCCACACCGCTGCCCGAAGATTCCGCATCTACCTGAATATCGTCGTAAAGCCCGCTCGCGAACAAATGGTCGATTGTAGTAGCGACCTGCATGGGATCCAGAGGTTCGCCGGCATGCACCAACTGCATCTCGCTGAGGTCCCGGTCGTCAATGGGCTGCCGTGCCGGTTCGTATTGAACCGCTGTTACAACTTTCCCGCTAAACTCCTGCTGCGCGAGAGCGCACGAAGGGAACGAAAGCAGAAAGAAAGCATAAATGAAACAAGGGACTGCAAAAAGCCGGCTTCTCATCTTGGCGAAACTACATAAAACGGTAACCCACGGTCAAAATCGTCGGAGGCTCCCATTCTCCCGAGCGGAGTGTAACTGGTGGACGCTCTAAGAACACGGCGTGTTACATCTGTCTCAAGGCGGAAGGAGCGGTCGTCTAATCGGAGGATGCCGTCACAGAATAGCAGCCTGATCCGGCAACTCCTGGCGTCAACTTACTCGCGCTGGAGCCTCCATCACGCTCCTCGGCTCGGAGCCGCTTTGGCCTATTATTCGCTGCTGTCGATGGCTCCGCTGAGCATTCTGGTGGTCGCGATCTGCGGGTTCGTCTTTGGTACAGCGACGGCTGAGCGCGATCTTCTACGTCAGACCTCAGTTCTTGTAGGTCCTGGGGGCGCCACTACGCTTAAGAATCTGATTGACAATGCCAAACAGCCCGGAGCCGGTATATTTGCCACCGGGGTCGCCCTTGTGACGCTGCTGTTTGGCGCCTCGGGCATGTTCGTGGAGTTGAGGGAGTCCCTAAACGCCATCTGGGAAGTGCCAGAGCAGAGATCGGCCGGTTTCCGCGGGCTGGTCTGGCAGCGCCTCGCCGCCTTCGGGATGGTTCTCGGCGCGGGATTGCTACTGGTCCTTTCTTTGGCCGCAAGCGCCGCGTTTGCCGTCATCGAGAAGTTTGCGACAGGCCTGGTTCCGCTTCCGGCAGTCATCACGGGTGAGGTATTGAACTTGCTGATCTCCCTTCTGGCCATGTCCGTCCTGTTCGCGCTGGTGTTCAAGTTTGTTCCCGAAACACCTGTGGCCTGGGGTGACGTGGCTATCGGCGGAATCGCGACAGCGGTCCTATTTATGCTCGGAAGATCGTTACTGGCACTTTATCTGAGCACATCCGCGGTCGGGTCTCTCTATGGAGCGGCCGGTTCGTTGGTCGCTTTAGTGGTCTGGGTCTACTATTCCGCGCAGATCGTGTTCTTTGGAGCGGTATTCACTCGGGTCTATGCGGAACGGCTCGGTTCCCGGATCAGGATACATTCCTCGGGCCAGAACAAGCACAAAATTAGGCCAAAATAGTTTAAAATAGGGTTTCCCCTCTTTTTTCATGATTTCAGCCAGTAATGTCACTATGCGGTATGGAGGCAAGATCCTCTTCGAGGACGTGAGCACCACGTTTCTGCCGGAACGCCGCTACGGTTTGACTGGTCCCAATGGCGCGGGCAAGTCAACGTTTATGAAACTACTCTCCGGTGAGTTGGAGCCACAGAAAGGCAACTTGGTTCGGCCGAAAAAGCTCGGCATCCTGCGCCAGGACCAGTTTGCATTCGATCAGTACCGTGTCGTGGACACAGTGATCATGGGCAACATGCCCCTGTGGAACGCGCTGGAAGAGCGCGAGGAACTCTACTCCAAGCCCGATTTGACGGATGACGACGGCATGCGGCTGGGCGAACTGGAAGGCGTTGTCGCGGAAGAGGACGGCTACACAGCCGAGAGCGACGCCGCGGTGCTTCTGGACGGCCTGGACATCCCGGAACCGCTTCATGAACGCCGAATGGGAGAACTGCAAGGTGGACAGAAAGTGCGTGTGTTGCTGGCCCAAGCCCTCTTCGGCCGGCCAGAAGCGCTGCTGCTGGATGAGCCCACCAACTATCTCGATTTGGAATCAATTCACTGGCTGCAGAATTTTCTGACGCGCTATCAGGGAACAGTGGTGGTGATTTCGCATGACCGGCATTTTCTGAACGCCGTCTGCACCCACACGGCCGATATCGATTATCAGACTATCATCCCTTACCCGGGCGGCTACGATGACATGGTGCTTCAGAAGACTCAGATCCGCTCGCGAATAGAGTCGGAAAACGCCCAGCGCGAGAAGAAGATTTCGCAGTTGAACGAGTTCATCGCCCGATTCGCGGCCGGAACAAGAGCCAGCCAGGTGACCTCGCGAAAGAAGGAAGTAGAACGCCTTCAGACAACGGAACTGGCGCGCTCCAACATCCAACGCCCGTTCATCAAGTTCGACATGAAACGTCCGTCCGGACGCCATGCCCTGGAAGTAAAGAACGTGAACAAGTCCTACGACGGGCTGAGAGTAATTAAGAACTTCGCAGCGGCGGTGCAGCGCGGCGAGAAGATCGCCCTGATGGGGCGGAACGGCGCCGGCAAGACCACGTTGCTGAAAGCCCTTCTGGCGAACGGTCCGGGGGTGGACGATCCAGACGTTGGCTTGGACTCGGGCACAGTCACCTGGGGTCACGAAGTCCAGATCGGCTATTTCGCGCAAGATCACCGCGCCAGCATTCGCAACGGCACGACCGTCTCCGAATGGCTGCACGACTGGGATCCGCAGGCTTCAAAGGAAGAGATTCGCGGGCTGCTTGGACAGATGCTGTTTAGCGGTGAAGAGGGCATGAAGCCTACGGACGCACTCTCGGGAGGTGAAGCGGCGCGTCTCACGTTTTGCAAGCTGATGCTGCAGAAGCCCAACGTCCTCGTCTTCGACGAGCCGACGAATCACCTGGACTTGGAATCCATCAATGCCCTGAATGTGGCGCTACAGAAGTTCGAAGGAACTGTACTGCTGGTGACTCACGACGAGGATCTGGTGGACGAAGTCGCCACCCGCATCTGGCGATTCCACGATGATGGGATTGAAGACTTTCTGGGCACTTACGAAGAGTACTCTTCAGCCGTCGCCAAGTAGTCGAAACCTGTTGCGGCTGCAGTGTGACGGACTGCAGTGCAAGTCCCCGCTGACCTTCATGTCCGAGCGGGCGCCTCCAGTGAGCGACGGAGTGCCTCCTATGCCCGTAGTGATTCAGGAACATAGCCGCCCCAAGCAGGCCGTCGGCGCGGGTCCGACCACGCTGTTGAGTCCGTAGCGGCGGGTTCTGCCGGACTCGCGGAGGCAACCAGCCATTCGAGCAGGGGGCAATGCAAACTGCCGCCCCT
>JAOAPP010000201.1 GCA_025462985.1 Bryobacterales bacterium
GTGGTGCGGGACGGTGGGGCTGGTTCGAAGAAACAGGTGATGCTGGATGCAAGCTCTATCCGGCAGGTCGGATTCGGAGCCGAGGAAGAGGTGTTGCCATATCCGCGACACGCATTTGTGGGGTATCGACTGTTGCAGGAATACTTCAGCTTCCCGGAAAAGTTCTTCTTCATCGACGTTGGCGGGTTCGAGCAAGTGGCGGCCGCGGGCATCGGCGCATCGGCCGAAGTACTGTTCCTGATTTCAGAGTTTGGCCGGAGCGATCAGCGGCAGACGATTGAGCTGGGTGTATCAAGCAAAACGTTTCGTCTGGGCTGCACGCCGGTGATCAACCTATTTCCGCTGGTGGCGGAGCCGATTCGCCTGGAGCAGAAGAAATTCGAATATCGCATTGTTCCGGACGCAAGGCGCGAGCAGTACCTGGACATTCATTCTGTGCAGGATGTCACCGGCATATCGGCTGCCTCGCCAGAGCCGGTGAGGTTCCGGCCTTTTTATTCTTATCGCCACGCACACACGCGCGACGCTTCTCATGCCTTCTGGTACGTGAGCCGGCGGCCCTCCGGCTGGCGTGCGGATGGGGGCTCAAATCTGTTTATCACATTTGTGGATCTCACGGGACAGCGGGCCACACCGGACCAGGATACGGCCACCTTGCGCCTGAGCTGCACAAACGGTGAACTGCCGTCGCGGCTGCCTTTCGGCAATGAGGACGGAGACTTTCAGATTGACTCGGGAGGGCCGATCAGCAAGGCGGTTGCACTCGCGAAGCCGACTGAACCGCTGCAGCCGCCAGCACGCCAGAGCGTTCTGTGGAAACTGATCTCGCAGCTGTCCTTGAACTATATGTCTTTGGGGAGCGAAGGCCTGGAGGCTTTTAGGGAGATCCTGCGGCTGCACAACTTTAGTGAGTCGCCAGCTCCGGAGCGACAGATCCAAGGCATCCTCGCTATGCGAAGTTCGCCGCATTTTACGAGGCTTCCATCGGGAAACGGAATCACGTTTGCACGGGGAACGAAGGTGGAACTCGACTTCGATGAAGAAGAGTTCGTAGGGGCGGGCGTGTATACGTTTTCCGCGGTCTTGAATGTTTTTCTTGGACTGTATGCGTCGCTCAACAGCTTTAGCCAGCTGGTGGTTCGGACCCGGCAGCGGAAAGGAGTCATGAAGCAATGGCCTCCGAGGGCAGGCGAAAAGCCGATCCTGTAGCGCAGCCGGCGATTGAAAAGCAACTTCGGAGCGAGCCTTGGAGTTTTAATTTCTTCCAGGCAGTTCGCCTCCTCACGCTGCTGCAAGCGCATCGTGAGCCGATCGGCGAATTCTCGCCTCCGCACAAAGAGGCTGTCCGGATCGGCTCCCATGCGTCACTTTCATTTCCGGCCAGTGAGATTCAGGCTTTGCAATGGGCCGATGGCGAGCGGCCATCGGTTCGCGTGAACTTCTGGGGCCTGGTGGGACCGCTGGGTGTCCTGCCCACGCCTTACACAGAGCTTGTGGCCGAGAGGCGGCGGGTGCGGGATGGCGCGCTCGGTGACTTTCTCGACATATTCAATCACCGCATGGCTTCGCTGTTCTACAAAGCATGGGAGAAGTCGCACTTCACAGTCGGATTCGAGAGGCAGAGCGATGACACATTCACGGAAATCCTGTTTTCGGTGCTGGGGTTGGGCACAGCAGGCCTGCGTGGCCGCCATTCGGTGGCAGATGAGACGTTTTTGTTTTACAGCGGCCTGTACGGGATGGCAACGCGACCAGCGGTCGCACTCGAAGCCATACTCGCCGACTATTTCGACGTCCCAGTGAAGATTGAGCAGTTCGTCGGAGTATGGCGGCAACTGGACGAGGCGGATTGCAGCTTTCTTGAGAGCGGTCCGGTGGAAAACTACCAACTCGGGAGCGGCGCGGTGGTTGGAGAAGAGGTTTGGGATCAGCAGTCACGGGCGCGAATCCAGATTGGACCGCTGCCAGTGGACCGCTACCTGGATTTTCTGCCTGACGGTTCGGCGTATGAACCGCTTCGGACCTTGACCAGGGCGTTTTGCGGCGGGGACATCGAGTTTGAAGCGCAATTGATTTTGGAGCGCAAAGAAGTGCCGGCGTGCGACCTGGGCAGCAGCGGACCGGCAGGGCCAAGGCTCGGATGGCTCACATGGATGAAGTCGAAACCGGAGATGGGACGCGATCCGGGCGACACGATTCTGCTGCTCTGAAGCGGGAAACGAGGACTCACGATTTGTTATCTCAGCAAGATCGCCCAATGCAACTGAGCACGACCCTGGGTAAGACGGAGCTGGTTGTGCATCGCTATTCCGGAGTGGAGGCCGTTTCTACTCCGTTTGAGTTTCGCGTGGGGATGCTGTCCGAAAACGGGGCAATCGATCTGCAATCGCTGCTTCGCACGAGGGCCCATATCGCTTTGTCCGTGGCGGATGGTTCGAACCGCTACATCAGTGGGCTTTGGCGGCAGATAAAGCAGGTGGGTATCGGCCAGAACAAGCTCGCCATGTACGAAGGCGTGCTGGTTCCTTCTCTGTGGTTTTTGAGTCTGGCCTCGGATTGCCGAATCTTTCAGAACATGACGGCGCCGGACATCGTTTCGAAGGTCTTCGAAGCTGCAGGCCTCACTGCATTCAAGCTTTCACTAATGAAGACTTATCCGCCCAGAGAGTACTGCGTTCAGTATCGGGAAAGCAATCTGAACTTCGTTTCCCGGCTGCTGGAGGAGGAGGGCATCTTCTACTTCTTCGAACATACGTCCGACGAGCACACGCTGATTCTGGCCGATGATCCAGGGACCATCTCCGAATGCCAGGGGCAGGCCACGGCATTCTTTTCTTTACATAGCGAGGCATGGGCACAGGAAGTGGAGACGCTGGAACCGCAGGTCTCGGTTCACACCGGCAAGATCACGCTCAGCGATTACGACTTCGAAAAGCCGAAGTACTCTCTTCTGGTGAACGTCGGAAAGAAAGACGAGGTTTACGATTACCCGGGCAAGTACACCGATACTTCGGATGGAGATCGAATCAGCAGTATTCGGTTGGATGAGAAAGAAGCAGGCCGCTCGACAGTCAGCGGAACCGGACGCTGCCGCGCATTCCTCCCCGGCTATAAGTTCAAACTAAGCGGCCATTTTCGCCGCGACGCTGACATGGAATATGCGCTGGTGGCTGTTCAACACAATGCAGTGGACAGCAGTTACTTCGGCTCCGATCAGAGTTCGACGCCGTTCGAATATTCGAACAGTTTCGACGCCATCCCAGCAACCACCACTTTCCGACCCGCGAGGCGAGCACAGAAGCCGGTAATCCAGGGCGTACAAACGGCGCTGGTGGTGGGCAAGTCGGGCGAAGAGATCTGGGTATATCAATACGGGCGCGTGAAAGTCCAGTTCCCTTGGGACCGGGTCGGGCAGAAAGATGAGAACAGCTCCTGCTGGGTCCGAGTTTCTCAGATCTGGGCGGGAAAGGGCTGGGGCTGGGTCAGTCTTCCACGGATCGGGCAGGAAGTGGTGGTTGATTTCCTCGAAGGCGATCCGGATCGCCCCATCATCACCGGACGAGTGTACAACGCCGATCAGACAACTCCCTACACTCTGCCGGAGAACCAGACGCAAAGCGGCATCAGGACTCGAAGCAGCAAGGGCGGTGGCACTGCGAACTACAACGAGATTGTTTTCGAAGACAAGATGGGAAGTGAGAAGCTGTCTGTTCATGCCGAGAAGGACATGGACACTTCCGTGGAGCACGACGATTCCCAACTGGTGGAGAACGATCGCACGATCACTGTGAAGGGGACGCACACCGAGACCATCACCAAGGACACGAGCATCGAGATCACCCAAGGTGATTACTCCATGACGATCGACAGCGGGAATGAGAGCAGGACACTGAAGCAAGGGAACCAATCGATCAAGCTGAATCTGGGCAACATCTCGATCAAGTGCGATCTAGGTAGCATCAGCATGGAGGCGATGCAGTCGATCACGTTGAAGGTTGGAGAGAACAGCATCAAGATCGACCAAATGGGGATTGAAGTGAGCGGCATTATGATCAAAGTCTCGGGCGAAGCGACCACGCAAGTGTCAGGGGAGGCCATGCTGATGCTCAAGGGCGGCATCACGATGATCAATTGACGCCATGACTACCTCAGATATCGTTAGTGCAGCAAAGCTTAGCGAAGAAGGTAAGACGCTGGCAGCATCGGAGCCCGGTCCGACGCGCTTCGTTCAGCTGCTGGAGTCGCGTGGCCTGTTCAAGGACGCCATCCAGTTTCTGACTCATGGATTGCCGATTGAGGTGTCAATCCGGTGGGGCTGCACTGTAATGCGGGAGTTGTTGGGCGAGGAGGAACTACGTGCATCGACCGAAGCACTGGAGGCCGCGGAGCGTTGGCTAGAGACGCCGGGCGACGAGGCGCGATGGAGGGCAAAAAGCGCGGCAGAGAAGTCGGGCATGTCGTTACCGCCTGATCTCATCGCAATGGCGGCTTTTTTTAGCGGAGCAAGCGTCACCCCCGTCGACACGCCCCCGACGGCGCCGCCGATTTACGTGGCGAACCGAATGGCAGCCAACGCTATTCAGCTTGCCGTGCTTTCCCGGCATCCGGAGAAGGCACCCGAGAGATATCGGCGAGCGCTGCAAATTGGCAGGCAGGTCGTGAAGCCGAACCCAAAGTAAAGGAGCGCGACCTAAGTAGTTGCCTCGAGACAGTCCCGGTCGATCTCGACTGCGATAGATCGCTGCAGGAGAGTGATGGATACGATCATTCTCCATTCGCTCCGTTTCTTGATGAGGAGTCCCTCGACACCTTCGAGCGGTCCGCTGGTGACGCGTACTTTCTGGCCTTCGCGCAGATAGCTGTGAGGCTCAGCGGGAATGCCAGACAGAAGAACCGCCTGGATCGCTTCGATCTCGGAGTCAGTGATGGGCGCGGGCACGTTGCCGAATCCGACGACCGACACCACTCCGGGCGTGCTGACGACCGGCAGTTTCTGACTGGAATCGAAACGACAGAAGAGGTACCCCGGAAATAAGGGCACAGTTGTTTCAACGGTGCGATCAGACCAGCGCCGTCGCACCTGGTAGCTGGGAAGATAGTGTTCGAAGCCTTTGGCCTCAAGCACAGACGCAGCCAGCCGTTCCTGATTCGATTTCGTCCGAACCCCATACCAGGGGAGGCGCGAACCTTGAAGGACAGGTGCTGGTTGTGAGCTCATTCGTTGTAAACCAACCCTCCAAGGCAAAGAAGAAATCGTGAGAATGTCTTCTTGGACGGGCACCACGCGGGCAGAGGCGACGGAAGCGGCATTGCAGCTCGATTCCGTATTACTTAGTAATACCACGTGCGACCTCGTAATTTCAACGGTATCCTGGCACTTGGGATTCGCGTGTAAGACATTTTGAAACTTACTGCCAGCGGCTCCGGCGTAATCTCGTCCAGAACGGCACCGGCTTGGCGACGGCAGGCGGCAGCGGTTGTCCGAGGATGATGGCCGTCGGATTTGCAACACAGAGCTGATCGGCCAGAGGCCGCCCATAATGCTCGACAATGTAGCGGTAGGCGTGCTCCAGCGTGGGCGGCCGGTTGATCAGATCATGCCCATCGCTCGCCACAACGTGAGCCAAGCCACTCTTTAGAAGATGCTGGGCCATATCTTTCGCATGAGAGCCGAATCGCCCCAGCAGAGACTGGCCCGTGATCTGGCAGAGGCAGCCGCGGTCCACCCAACAGGCTAGTTGGCGGCCATTCCTCTGGAGAGAGTGATTCCTCTCAGGATGTGTGATCACAGGGGTCACCCCTTCGTTCGAGATTCGGGAGAGCGCCTCGTCCACGGGCCCGAACGGTATGTAATCCGACAGTTCCACCATCAGATATTGGCGATTGTTGATGGTGTACTTAGTGGGATTGGCCAAAAAGTGCTGCAGATTATCGTGTGTAAGGTGGAAGTCACACCCAAGATGAAGCCGGACTATTCCACTGGAAGATTGTGACACCTCGTCGAAGACCCGGCTTACACGGTCAAAGCTGTTCGGGAAAGCCGGACTGATGTGCGGCGTCGCGACTATGTCGGTAGTGCCTGATTCGGCAGCCAGCCGAAGCATCTGCATAGCTTCCTCGAAGGACCGGGCGCCGTCGTCGAGACCGGGCAGTATGTGGCTATGGATGTCAATCACGGAAGGACCACGGTCGTTTAGAGATCGGAAACTTCACGGATGTCCTTTTCAGCCTCGTCGAGATCAGAGTATGCGAGTACGAAGGCCGGCGACGAGCGTAGCCAACCCGGAACCGGCTTTCCCGTGGCGTGATCAATGTCTCAAAGGGAAGTAGGAGACGCCACGAAATTTTCTCATCTGGAAAAACGAGATAAAGAACAGCGAGGTCGTCACACTCGCGGATGTTGCCACCTGTTCCGGACGAGGAGACAGGAAGCCATACCGCTGAAACGTCTGACAAGAGATCATCTCAGGAAAGCTCGAGGGCAAAACGTTCCAACTTCCTTCACACACGATCATGCGGAAAGGCTTAGGGCTGGCTGCGTGGTCGTGTTTTCCGACAGCGGTGGAATCGTCAGCAGAGCTGGAGGCCGCTGCCCATCAGTGCTGCGGAAAGAGCGAGGACACCGAATGCTTGGGTGGATCCGCCCTCGTTCACGGTTTGGGTACGGGCGGGATTATCTTCAGGATCGCTATTTTGGGGAGGGCCGGATATCAGCCCTTCCTAGCTTAGCGGTGCGGGAAAGGAGTCTTGCGCGGACCCTGCCACAGGCGGCTTCAGCGCGCTCTGGCCCGGGCGGCCGCGTCCCGCCGCGCTTTCGCCACTCCGAAACCGAGAATGCCGAG
>JAOAPP010000202.1 GCA_025462985.1 Bryobacterales bacterium
CGGCGCGCGCTTTGGTATATGCTTTATACCGGCCAACGTTGATTATGAGGAGAATCGATGGCCACCACGCGTAGAACTGCAATCGGCATGCTTGCAGGAATCGTTCCGGCAGTTCTAATCAAAGGGGCGAAAGCTGCTGAGGCTCCTGCACTTGATATCGCGACAGGACGCCGGATCCACGGCAGACCGATACCTGCGTCGGCAATTGGCACTACAAAGCCGATATCACCTACCCGAAGATCGTCATAGACATGCTCGTGGACATCGTGAGCCGGAGCGGGAGTTTTCTCTTGAACTTTCCGCTTCCTGGCAACGGTCAGCTTGATGTCCGTGAACTGAGTGTCCGTATTCACCGATTGGAAAACGGTGAACCACGAGGGCATCTATGCCACGCGCCCGTGGAAAATCTATGGCGAAGGCCCGAGCATGCTGCCGCAGATGGAACGGACAGGTCGGCTTGGGTTCAATGAGCGCCCCGGCTTCCGCTTAGGAAAGCTGAATCGGTCGGCCACGGCCAGGAGCTCCGGACAGCTTCTCCCTCACAATAGAAGAGGAATGATTGCGCGTTACACACGCCCTGCGATGGGCGCGATCTGGAGTGAACAGCACAAATATGAATGCTGGCTAGCGGTGGAACTCGCCGCATCGGAGGCTCTGGCAGAGCTTGGGGAAGTTCCGGCTGAGGCTGCCCGTGCTCTCCGGGCCAAAGCGGGCTTCGATGTGAACCGGATTGCCGAGATCGAGCGGGAAGTGCGGCATGATGTCATCGCTTTTACGACGGCCGTTTCAGAAACCATGAAAGCCAAGGGTGCGGGCGAGATGTCGCGCTGGCTGCACTACGGGCTCACCTCCAATGACATCGTGGACACCGCGCAAGCGCTGCAGATCCGGGATGCTTCCGGGATCCTGTCAAACGATTTAGCCGAGTTGTCCGCGGCGCTGAAAGATCTGGCCTACAAACACAAGAACTCTGTCCAGATGGGCCGAACGCACGGCATTCATGCCGAGCCAATCACGTTTGGTCTTAAAGTGGCGATCTGGTGGGACGAGTTTGAGCGCCACCGCAAGCGTTTTGCCGCGGCTGCGGATGAGATCAGAGTGGGCAAGATCTCGGGTGCAGTGGGGACTTTCGCGCACATCGGTCCGGAAGCGGAGGAGAAGATCTGCGCTCGGCTTGGCCTTCGGGCGGCGCCCATCAGTTCGCAGGTCCTGTCCCGCGACTTGCACGCCAATTACACCGCGGTGCTGGCCGGAATTGCATCGAGCCTGGACAAGATCGCGACCGAGATCCGCCACCTGCAGAGAACTGAGGTGCGGGAGGCAGCGGAGCCTTTTGCTGTCGGGCAAAAAGGTTCGTCCGCGATGCCGCACAAGAAGAATCCAATCACATCCGAGCAGATCAGCGGACTAGCCCGCGTCGTACGCTCGAATGCCCAGGCGGCCTTCGAGGATGTGCCTCTCTGGCACGAACGCGATATTTCTCACTCATCGGTGGAACGCATCATTTTCCCCGATTCCACGATCCTCATCGATTACCTTCTGGGAAAGACGACATGGCTGATTTCGGGTCTCCAGGTCAACCCTGAACGCATGCGGCGCAACCTCGATCAGACGAAGGGGCTGATTTTCTCAGGTCAGCTTCTGCTGGAACTCGCGGCGGCCGGTATGCTCCGCGAGGATGCGTACCGCCTGGTGCAGAGCCACGCTATGCACGCCTGGGATACCGAGGGCGACTTCCGCGCGGCCGTCGAAGCCGATCCCGAAATCACGAAGTACCTGCATCAGGAGCAATTCAGCCGCGTCTTTTCCCTGGACCGACAGCTGAAATACGTCGACACGATATTCGCCCGAGTCTTCGGCCAGTGATGCAGACTGTCCCTCAGCGTTCTCGCCCGATCCGTTCGATCACCGCTTCGTACCCGTCCAGATTGTTCTTGAAGAAGTGATCGGCGGACTCTACCCAGTCCAGGTGTTTGGGTTCAGGCAGCGTTTCATAGAAGGCCGTGAACTCTGACCGTGCTGCAAACTCGTCGTTTGTGCTCTGGATGAAGTGCTTCGGAATCTGAACCTGATAAACAAACTCGCGGTCCGGATAGCGCGTGGGAAATCCGACCGCGACCGCACGGCGTATGCCTTCCTCGCTGGCGGCGACTTTCAGTGCAATGCGCGAGCCGAAGGAAAATCCGCCTGCCAATAGCGGTAGGTTCGGATAGCGGCGGCGAAGTTCAGCCAGCACTGTGCGAGCGTCTTCCGTCTCGCCTGACCAGTCCCCGTACTCTCCTTCGCTCAGGTTCACGCCGCGAAAATTGAAGCGCAGCACCACGCACCCGGAGTTGCGCAGTCCACGCGCAAGACGGTGAACCACTTTGTTAAGCATTGTGCCCCCGTGCTGCGGATGGGGGTGACAAACCAGGGCCGCTTCTACCGGCGCAATACCTTCGGGCTCCTCCAGCATGCACTCGAGCTTGCCGGCCGGTCCATTGACAAAGAACGATTCAATGCGCCGGGCCATCAGTTCGAGCGGTAGTTGGTGATCTGCATGTCGATGCCGAAATCCTTCCCACGAAGCAGCGCGATCACCTGTTGCAGCACATCCCGATCTTTCCCGCTCACGCGTACCAAGTCGCCCTGAATGGTTGCCTGCACCTTGAGTTTGCTGTCCTTGATGAGCTTCACCATGTCCTTGGCTTTCTCGGTCGAAATCCCCTGTTGGAGCGAGATCTCCTGTCGCACGCTGCCGCCCGAAGCCGGTGTGACGTTCCCGTACTCCAGGCCTTTGAGCGGCACGTTGCGTTTGACGAGCTTCTGGCCAAGAATCTCGGTAATCGCCTTCAGCTTGTACTCGTCTGAGCTGGCCAGCGAAATCTTGTGCTCCTTTTCGTTCAGCTCAATCGACGATTTGCTGTCTTTCAGGTCGTAGCGGGTCTGGACCTCTTTCGATGCCTGCTGAACGGCGTTCAGCACCTCGTTAAGGTCGATTTTGGAGACGATGTCAAAGGTATTTTCTGGCATGGAAAGTTACTCTTCCATAGTAGGACGCGAACGGACCTCAGCCGGAAAGCTCCGATCTTCTTGCCATCTCGAGAAGCTTCAGAACCGTATTCCAATTCCTGGCAGTGCCGGAAACATTCAGAGTTCTCCCGATGCTGACGGCGGGGAACTTTGAACGTCCGACGCCCTCTGGAAAGTAGACGTAAAGCTCGCGGCCGAGCACTTTGAACTCTTCAGGCGAAACGCTCATTTCATTGACCTTCGCCTTGGCCTCCGGGGAGGGTTCACGTTCGAAGAACGTGACCAGCAGCTTGCTTGGAGAGATTTCCTCTCTTCCCGCAAAGGGATTGCCGGCAACAACCGTCTCCATCTCGCCGCACGTACGGAGAATGATATCTGGCCCGAAGCCCGCAGTTTTTTCAATCGCGTGTTTGACGCGTGCGGCTAAGGCGGCAACATCCTCCTCCTTGCTCCAGAACAGAACATTCCCGCTCTGAACATAGCTTTGAACCCCTTTGAAGCCCAAGGACCGGTACAGATCCCGCAGAGCATCCATCTTTAGCTGGTGGTGGCCGCCCACGTTGATTCCACGCAGGAGCGAAATGAAAGCTGGCATGAGTGATGGCTATCGTATCGCCCGGAGCAGGAAGCGGTAGCGATATGATCAAAAATCTTCAAAAGGAGAGCTCATGGAACAGGGAACTTGCGATATTGGCCTAATCGGTCTCGCCGTAATGGGCCAGAATTTGGTGCTGAATATGAACGACCACGGATACCGTGTGGCCGTGTTCAACCGGACTGTGTCCAAGGTGGATGACTTTATCCAGAACGAAGCCAGGGGAACTCAGGTGGTCGGTGCGCATTCTCTCGAAGAGTTGGTGGGGGCGCTCAAGCGGCCCCGCCGCCTGATGCTGATGGTGAAGGCTGGCGAAACCGTTGATCAAATGATCGAGCAGCTCGTGCCGCATCTCGAAAAAGGCGACATCATCATCGATGGCGGAAACTCGCATTTCCCCGACAGCAACCGGAGGACAAAGGCGCTGAACGAGAAAGGGCTCCTTTTTATTGGGACTGGCGTTTCAGGCGGAGAAGAAGGCGCTCGAAAGGGACCGTCCATCATGCCCGGGGGCAATCCCGAAGCGTGGCCTGCGGTAAAGGAGATCTTCCAATCCATCGCAGCCAAAGTCGAGGACGGAACACCCTGTTGCGACTGGGTCGGTGAGGATGGAGCCGGCCACTACGTCAAAATGGTGCACAACGGCATCGAGTACGGGGACATGCAGTTGATCTGCGAAGCCTACCAACTCCTTAAAGACGGCCTCGGCCTGAATGCAGACGAACTTCACGAAGTCTTCGCGGAGTGGAACAAGGGCGAACTCGACAGCTTCCTCATCGAGATCACTGCGGAGATCTTCGCCAAGAAAGATGACGACGGACAGCCGATGATTGACAAGATACTGGATACAGCCGGCCAGAAGGGGACAGGAAAATGGACCGCCATCAGCGCGCTTGACCTCGGAATGCCCGTGACTCTGATCGGCGAGGCCGTGTTCGCGCGCTGCCTGTCCGCACTGAAAAGCGAGCGCGTACAAGCTTCGAAGGTCCTCACCGGCCCGAAGCACGCCACGAACGCGCAGGACCGCAAGGTGTTCATCGAGGAGGTGAGGCGAGCTCTCTACTGTTCGAAGATGATCTCG
>JAOAPP010000266.1 GCA_025462985.1 Bryobacterales bacterium
ATCCCATCGTTACCAGCCTGCTCTCCGCGCCGCATGTCAAGGCCGTGCGTGCCCAAACTATGTTCGGCGATTCCTATGTGTATGTGGTGTTTGAAGATGGAACGGATCTTTACTGGGCTCGCTCTCGAGTGCTCGAATATTTGCAGCAAATTGGCGGTCGCTTGCCCCAAGCTGTGCACCCGGCCATTGGCCCTGATGCGACGGGCGCCGGTTGGGTTTATGAATATGCAATTGTAGACACGACTCACGCCCGCAGCCTTGCGGACCTGCGTACGCTACAAGACTCGCATTTGCGCTATGCACTCGAAACCGTGCCGGGTGTTGCGGAGGTCGCGAGCATTGGCGGCTTCGTACGCCAGTATCAGGTGCAACTCGATCCCAGCAAATTGCTGGCCTACAACATCCCGTTATCGACAGTGATAGACCGCGTGAAAGCGAGCACTAACGAAGTCGGCGGCCGCGTGCTGGACCTGAGCGGTGCGCAATACATGATTCGCGGCCTCGGCTATCTCCGCTCACTTAATGATCTGGCGACGGTTGCTGTGGGCAGCAACAACGGCACGCCCGTTCTGCTGCGAGATCTCGGGACGGTCGGCTTTGGGCCGGACATTCGCGAAGGCGTCGCCGAGTGGGACGGCGAAGGCGAAACAGTTGGCGGCATCATCGTTATGCGGCAGGGCCAGAACGTGCTAAGTGTAATCGAAGGCGTGAAGCGTAAGCTTCGGCAACTAGGTCCGTCGCTTCCGCCTGGCGTTCAGATCATGTCCGGCTATGATCGAGCCGGACTCATCAGCGATTCGATCGCCACTCTCCAACGCGAGCTGCTGGAAGAGGCGGCAATCGTCAGTCTGGTAATTATCGTCTTTCTGTTTCATTTCCGCTCGGCGCTGATTGCGATTCTGACACTTCCGATCGCCGTGCTGACCTCCTTTATTCCGATGTATCTGTTTGGCGTTAGCTCCAACATCATGTCGCTGGGTGGCTTGGCACTCGCGATTGGTGTGCTGGTGGATGCCGCCATCGTCATGGTTGAGAACGGTTATCGCCATTTATCGGAGCGCCAGGACCGTGATGCGGATCCACTTCCCGAGCGGGAGCGACGGCGGGTGCTCATCCATTCGGCGAAGCAGGTGGGACCTGCCCTGTTCTTTTCGCTGCTTATTATCGTGGTGTCATTCCTGCCAGTGTTCCTTCTCGAGGCGCAGGAAGGACGCATGTTTCGTCCACTGGCCTGGACCAAGACGCTGGCCGTAGGCTCTTCTTCAATTCTTGCCATTACGCTCGTGCCAGTCCTGATGGTCCTGCTGATCCGCGGCCGCCTGAGACCGGAGCGAAGCAATCCCCTTTCCCGTATTACTCAGGCGATCTATTTGCCTGTGCTACGGTTTTGCCTGCACTGGCGAAAGCTGGTGATCGCGCTCAATCTCCTGTTCCTGGTTTTGACCCTGCCCCTAGCGCTGCGTTTAGGTAGCCAGTTCATGCCAGCACTGTTCGAAGGATCGTCCCTCTACATGCCTACGGCGCTGCCCGGCATCGCCATCGAGCAGGCCAAAACGCTGCTCAAGGAGCAAGATCGTGTGCTGCGCACATTTCCAGAGGTTGAAAGCGTCTTCGGCACTGTCGGGCGCTCCGATAGCGCGACCGACAACGCACCGCTCGACATGTATGACACAACTGTCATGCTGAAGCCTCGCGAGCAGTGGCCCGCTGGCATGACGTACGACAAGTTACTCCAGCAAATGGATCAGAAGCTTCAGTTCCCCGGACTTTCTAACACGTGGACGATGCCGGTGGAGAACCGACTCGACATGGAACTCACCGGTATCAAGACGCCGCTGGGGGTGAAAGTGCAAGGGCCAAACGTCGATGGCATCGAACAGCTTGCTTCACAAATTCAGAACCTGCTAACGGCGCTTCCGCAGGTGAGGTCCATATTTTCGGAGCGGGTCTCGCAGGGCTTTTATATCAACGTCGAGCCGAACCGGGCGGAAGCGGCCCGCTACGGTCTCACGATCGCCGACGTTCAAACGGCCGTGGCGTCGGGGATCGGCGGGCAAAATATAGTTGAAAACATCGAAGGCCGGGAGCGCTATCCAATCAATGTGCGTTACCAGAGGGACTTCCGCAGCAACCTGGAGCAGATGCGGCGCGTGTTGGTCGCAACGCCGTCAGGCGCACAGATCCCCTTGGGCCAGATCGCCCGCGTATCGTTTTCGCATGGTCCGGCGATGATCCGGGACGAAGATGGCTCGCTCACTGGTTATGTATATATCGATCTCAAAGACACGAATTATGGCGGCTTCGTCGCAGCAGCGTCAAAACGATTTGAGCAACAGTTGAAGCTGCCGGGGAATTATTCCTACCAGTGGTCGGGCGAATATGAGTTCGAATTGCGCGCAAAGCAAAGGTTGAAGTTAATTCTGCCTGTCGTGTTCTTCGTGATCTTCGTGCTGCTATATCTGGTTTTTCATTCCGCGGCCGAGGCGCTGGTGCTGATCTTCCCGACAATCTATGCACTGACCGGCGGGCTGCTACTGCAATGGATTCTCGGCTATAACTTCAGCGTGGCGGTGTGGGTTGGATACATCGCACTTTTTGGCATCGCTGTAGAAACAGGCGTGGTGATGGTTGTCTATCTTCATGAAGCTCTCACGGAGCGACTGCAGTCGGGGGTGCCGCTCACAAAAGAAGATCTGGAAGCAGCCGTTATCCATGGAGCAGTGCAGCGCCTCCGACCCAAGCTCATGACCGTAACCGCAGTTCTCGCCAGCTTGGTGCCCATCCTCTGGGAATCGGGTATTGGCTCCGATGTGATGAAGCCGATTGCAGCGCCCATTGTGGGCGGGATGATCACTTCCACTATCCACGTGCTGATTCTTGTTCCGGTGTTTTTTCTGGCCATGAAGGAGCGCGCTTTGCGCCGCGGCCTTCTCGCGCCGGCAGCCGAAACGGCTGACACTGATCTTGTTCTAAAGGAGACTACATAAGATGCGAATGCGAAATATCTGCTTTTTCGGGCTACTGACCCTCGGTGCTACCGGAGCGTTTGCCCAATCGAGCCAAACGCTGACGGGTACCGTGAGCGATTCGATGTGCGGCGCCAAGCACATGATGAAGGATGCAAGCCTGGCCAAATGTACCCGGGAATGCGTTAAATCGGGTTCAGACTATGCGCTCGTCAGCGGCGGCAAGGTTTATACACTCAAGGGAAATAGCACCCAGCTCGACAAGTTCGCCGGCCAAAACGTGAAGGTGACGGGCAAGGTATCCGGCAACACGGTCACCGTGGATTCCATCTCGGCCGGGAAATCTTAATCTCCGAAGACGAATACTAACCAGGTCCTCGCCTGTGCGGAGCAGCGGCATGGCGGAGTCTCTAGTCCTAACAAGGCTCTCCCTGTGAGCACCATAATGCTCCCGCTCACATCCGTTCCCATGACAGAACGCGGCCGGAATGTCCGAGAACACCTGGTCCCTGTCGCCCGCCCAAGCACAGCCAGAAAGACCGGCTGCCGGCTAAAGCTTTGCTCTCAAGTTTGCGATATAGATCCCGCACCGATTGAAATAAGAATCGCTCGCCCTTTTGGAACAGTCGGACGAGAGATGACGGGTCAGCTCTGAGGTTTTCATTTTGGCGCCGTGGCGATCGATGAGTCTCGTAAGGCGGTAGCGGGCAGACATAACACGTAACGTCCAGCGTCACAAGGTTAGCCGCACACATTTGTCCGAGTGTGAGGCCCCTGATTAATCGATTGGCCTCTTTGATTGCCTCGACGAACACTTTCACCACGTGCGTTCCGAGCGAGCCCTGAATTCTCGCCATCCGCCCACGGCATTCATCCCAGGCGTCGAAAGAACAGAGCAGGCAGCCTTCGCAGATTGTTCCTTAAGTTCGTTAAGAACCGCGTCTGTGAGTACCGAGTCCGCGGACGAATTGCCGCTTTGAAGAGAGTGGCCGCAGGAAGGCGGCGCCGCCATGCCGTTTGACCGGTAGCTCTGTCCCACGTTTCTAAAACTGCCGAAGTATAGAGTTTAGTCAAGAGGTCCAGGCCGAAGAGTGTGGGATCTAAGGTTTCATTCGCAGCATGGCCGCTGCTGCTGAATCGGCGGGCATTTTACGGAGCCGAAGGAGCAGAACACGCAGCAATCCCCCGGCTTAGGGCGCAATAGCGTCTTGCAGTGGGTGCATTCGTAGAAGAACTGGCAGGCATCCTGCCGCATGGTTCGTGTTTGGCGGTGCCGCAGTGCGGACAGGTCAGGATGGATTCGAGCACGGGACTATCAACTGGTTTCACTTGGTGTGCCTGATAAGAAAACGCTACAAGAAGCCGGCAGCAGCCTCTTGTAGCGTTTTGATGCTGAATTTATGTGCGATTAGCGCAGCGCTTCACGCAATACCTGCTCTTCGACGCCACGGCCCGCACAGCATCGGGCGAGCTTGCCGTCGATGACAACCGCAGGCACGCTCTTTACGCCGTGCTGCGCGGCGCGATTAGCAATAGATCCCTGGTGCATGTCGTGCACGACGACTTCATGCTCCGAGCCTGCCAGCTTCTTCACGTTTGCGATAGTGTCATG
>JAOAPP010000292.1 GCA_025462985.1 Bryobacterales bacterium
GCGACATCATGGATTGAACTAGGGGCAGATCGTTCCGGTCGATCGCATCTTTAAGCTGTCCAGCTTCTTCAAGTGCATCCACGTGCGCCTTCAATTTAGGCCAGCTTGGGAAGCCGTACTCACGCGCAATCTTCAGCTGTGCATCGGCGAGCGAAGAAGCGGTACCCGCCTTCAACAGGTCTTTGGCTTGGTCCTTCAGGTAACGGAGATTCGGGTGATCAGGAAGGGTGCGGGTAGCACCAGGAAATTGGTTCGACATTGCGAACTCCCTTCATCGAAGTGCCCGCCGTCCGCATTTTCGGGCCGAAAGAAGTTTCGCGAAGTTAGATTGCTTTGTAGGTGGGCTTCTACCCTTTCCGCGGACCGGATGCGCCCTTCACGCTCCTATTAGCCTACTACGCGGCCGAGAGATTACTTCTCCCTGGTCGCAAAGCGTAGAGGAATAGTCAATCTTCAGGCCCGAGACGGATTAGCAAACAGTACGCCGTCTTCCGCGATCTATGCGGCCGGAACGCGTCCAGTTCCCGGGTATCCCGTAACTCGATAACAACCAGAAACTGGCCACGAGATCGATGCCTAAATGCTAACGACTACACGCGATGGTTGGCGATGTTTATGCCCTGACCTGCCGATTTCTCACTTCAAGATACGTTCTTGATCTCTTATAAGGCTCATTCACTTAGATGCGCTTTGCTGTTTGCCAGATCGGATAGGGGAGCCCTGCGAGCCGGTTTATTGCCAGAGCCTGTGCCGTGAGTAGGATTACAGCTACTTCAATCGTCACAAGATATTCGGGTTTGGAGATGATTCCGAGCGAAACAATCATGGTGGTCGCACCGGCAGGCGGATGACTGATGCGCAGAAGCACCATGATGGCCCCCGTGAGCGACAGCGAAAGCGCAGCAGACAAAACCCGGGGCCAGTAGATCTCGGCCGGCAGGCCTAGTGGAAGATGGCTCATGCCGGTAACAGAAAACGCAGCAAAGCCACAGCACAGTGCTATGGCATGACCCAGAACGGCATTGCGGGGACTCGCTGTTTCCGCAAGCGGAGTGAAAAAGAACAGGTACGCTGTGGGGCCGAGTGACGGAAAAACAAACGGATTGTGCGTCAGGAATGCCAAGAGAGCGAGCAGACCAATGGTGGCGAAACTGTTCACGAACACGTAACTCGCCCACACGGCGGTGGGCGGCAAGTGGGCTAACAGCCAGCTCAACTTTAGCCGCTCGATGAGCCGGAAAACATGCTCAGCTCTGTGGACCGCGGCGCCTGGAGAAGTTTGGGGTTTGCGCCTCGTCATTTAAATGTTCGGCAGCAGATCAAAGTACTCGTCGTCTTCGTTCTTGCCGCCCTCGCCTTCACCGATCAGTTTCTCGGACTCGACAAATTCAATCCGCTCAATCCACTTGACCATTTTGTAGCCGAGCTGGTTTTCGACGCGCAGACGGAGTGGCGCTCCATAGACGGCGTGTAACGGCTCGCCGTTCATCTCGAAGGCCAGCATGCAACCGGGTTTCATCGCATCGTAGATTTGTTGCGTATCGTAGTAGAGGCCGCCGTACAACGAGCCTCCGAAAGAGTAGAAAGCGATCACTTTGGCGTACGGCTTGGGCTTTACGAGTTCGATCAGTTTGCGCATGGAGATTCCGCGCCATTGCGCAATGCCCGACCAGCCTTGGATGCAATGGTGCATCGTAATCGACTCTTCGGCTCCCGGAGCGCGCATCTCGTCTATAGAAAGCTCGACTGGGTTGTCGACCATGCCGGACACTTTCAGCTTGTAGCTCTTGAACCCCTCGGTCGCGAGTTCCTTCCAGTCTTCCCGCACTGGCAATTTGCCATTGGGCCAGAAGTAAGGCGAGATCTGCGCTTTCGTGTAATGCTCGCGCGGAATCAGACGATCGAGCGTGATGAGTCTCACCGGCTCTGTGATCGCCTTCTGCGCATGCTGCAAGCCGCGCGGGAAATACCAGGAAATATAATGGGCCGCTACCCAGCAAAGAAGCACAACTCCAATGCCGATAAAGCCGAGAATCATCCCCGTGGGGCGCATGTCGTCGGTGCCGAGGACAATGTGGTTCATATTGCGGGCAAAGCCAGTGAGCGCGACAAGCGCTACGTGCACCACCACAAACGCCAGGAATCCCACGAGCATTAGGAAGTGGATAGAGCGGGCTGCCTGCCGTCCGCCGAAGAGTTTGGCATACCGAGGAAAGCGATTCACCAGCGCGGGAGACATCGCCATCCCGGTGGCAATGGAGAGCGGGGCCATAACGAAGATGGTGGCGAAATAGGCCAATTGCTGGAGCGCGTTGTAGCCGTAAAAGCCATTCGGTTCGGGCGGCAAATGGAAAGTTGCGTAGTGGACGAACGTGTTCCAGGCTTCAACGAAAACCGCCGGAGAGGTGGGCACCAGCCGCCGCCACTGATTGCTGGTAAGCAATCCGCAGACGAAAAAAACGCCAGTGAGCACGAACCCATAAACGTTCATGAAGTGCCAGGAGCGTGCTATCCCCACCGTGTGACGGTAGCCGGGCAGCGCAACGGCGGGCGAGATGTAGCGCGCGTCGTCTTTGGCCGTCCAGAGGCGGTCCTTGGGCACCATCAATGGCGTAAAGCGAATCCATTCCGTGCCGGGAGTGCAGTCGTCATTCAGATACAAGCGCGGGTGGTCCATCAGAATCGACAGGCCACTGCGGATCAGCATGAACAAGAAGATAAGGTTGAAGAAGTGACTCCAGCGGATCCATACGGGAAAGCCATGTGGGCCGCTGGGGGCGCCCTCGAGTGATGCAGGGGAGGGCGCGATGTAAGGCAGGCCAAAGAACGCGTGTTGCACCCAGGCCAGAACGAATGGAGCAAGAGCGAGCACAATCAGGAGAATCAGGATAGAGGGGCGGATCCAAATTCGGAACCGCCGGTCTTCGGGATAGTGGACGGCGCGATGCGCGTCATCGAAGGGAATCATACGATCTGCTCGGATATCGTTACGAGCAGCAGCGTATCTTCGTGAGCGGCCACGCTGTGAGGTATGCCAGGCGCCAAACTGAGCAGCAAACCCGTCCTAAGATCAGCACGCTCATCGCCGCTCAAGAAGATCGCTGCGCCTTTCAGGCACTGCACGGTGATCGCACCCCGGGTTTGATGTTCTGGGATCTGTTCGCCGGCCTTCAAGTGCAACAGCAGCGTGCGCAGGCCGTTTTCACGGAACAGCGTAGTTGTCCGTCCCAGCGCGGCCGTATCCGTCGAAAACGAGCTCAGATCTGCATGGGTCATAGCGCTCCTCCCGTTGCTTCGACCGTCCCCCGGACGGACGGTTCATGGTACGTCGTTATGGCGTGCAGCAAACTCTCGCCGATCATTTGAGCCTTCCGATTGAGAAGAGAGGCCAATTCGTCAGAACACACGTCAGCAACCGTTTCGCCCCACAACTGCAACCAGCGCTCGAAATGGGTTCGTCTTAGGCGATGCAACTGCAGATGGGCAATCATCGGATTCCCCTTGTAGGTCCGAGACGCAAGCAGCACGGAAGACCAGAATCTTTTCATCTTGTCCAAGTGCGGTCTCCACTCAGTCCCGATCGCGCCAGCGAAAATCGGGCCCAGCAATTCGTCGCCGCGAATCTGGCGATAAAAGGTGTCGACAAGGTCGGCGATACTGTCTTCAGTTACGGTATGATACATGCGGCAGTAAAGATGTATCTATAATACATCTTTAGAGAAGCCGGCGAATTTTCTCTATGTACCTAACGCGCCAAGCTGATTACACAATGCGCCTCTTGATTCATTTGGCGGTCCAGCCTAGCGGCGTCGCCACGATCCAGCAGATTGCAGGACACTATGGGATTTCGCGCAATCACCTGATGAAAGTTGCAAATCGTGCCGCTCAGGCAGGCTATGTAGAAGGAGTACGCGGCCGGTTAGGAGGACTCAAGCTGGCCAAGAGAGCAAACGAGATAAACGTCGGGCACGTTCTACGTGCGACAGAAGACTGGACACTCGTGGAATGTTTTGAACCTGAGTCGAATCGTTGCCCTATCGCGGGCGGTTGCGGTTTACAAGTCATCTTAAAGGAGGCTTTGGAAGCCTTTTTCATGGTTCTCGACCGGTATTCTTTAGCCGACGTGGTTCGCCGCAAAACCCTTCTTGTCCAACTACTCAGCTTGAGGACTGCGTAATTCGTCGCTGAATGGCTCTCCGGTAACCGTCCGGAAATTCCGGAAACTCACCCCGGAGTGTCCACTGCTTTGGGGGTTCGAAAAGGAAACTGGGTCGGGTAAACAATCTGGATCCTAGATGACGGCCTGGCAGTTATGAATAGTTCCGCACGGTCGGCTATCCGGACAGAACTCGACTTGTGGCAAATAGAACCTGCCTAGTCGCCAAGGGTAGCGTAATCTACGGTTGGCCCGACGGTGGTCAGATCGTCACTTCGCCGTGACCGGCGATTTATCCGGAACCGAAAGCATTGCCTACGGCTCCTGCACTTAGCGCAATTGGCGGCCGAACGAATGACTGGATAGAGTCTTTGGGATCAATCGAGGCGCAGCGAGATTCGTGGACACAGCTGGGCAGAGGTTGGTTTGTGGGAAGCCAGAAGGTCGATCCGAAGTCCACCCTCCCAACATCCCACGCTCACAGTGGCGCTCGAAGTGCCTTGATATCCCGTATTGGTGGCTGGCCGAAGAAGCGCCTGTATTCCCGATTGAATTGACTTGGGCTCTCGTATCCAACCTGAAACGCTGCACTCGCGGCATCGAGCTGTTCTGTAAGCATTTTCTGCCGTGCCGCGTGAAGCCGAAGCTGTTTTTGAAATTGAAGAGGGCTCATCGCGGTGAGACCACGGAAATGATGATGCAGAGTGGACCTGCTCATGCCTGTGATCGACGCAAGCTCGTCCACATTCAGTGTCTTCTTGAAGTTTTCGCGCAACCAAGTGACTGCCTTCGCCGTTCGATAATCTGGGTCTGTCAAGCTCGCGACGGAACGCAGACGATCTCCCTGCGGCCCCTGCAAAAGCCGGTAGATGATCTCTCGCTGCAGCAGCTTGCCAACGAAGGAAATATCTCGGGGAGAGTCGGGAAGCTGCACCATGCGTAAACATGGTGTGAGCAGTTCTACTGTTGCTTCCCCAAGAACCATGCCCCGGGTTCCGACCGAAGGTGCAGGAATGTGCACTTCCTCGGTGTGAAGAACTTCGCGTACGATCCCCATATCAAGTTTCAGGAACAACGCGAGATACGGCTTCTCCACGGTGCCAGAGGATACCCGACTGACTATTGGAAGTTCGATTGATGTGAGGAGGAAGCT
>JAOAPP010000294.1 GCA_025462985.1 Bryobacterales bacterium
CGAGGCGGTCCAACTCGCCCATCACCGCCGACAGCCCGATCCCACGCCCCGAGACCTCGCTTACTAGAGAGCGAGATGACAGACCTTCTCGAAAGATGAGATTTTCGAGGGATTGGACGCCCTGCCCAAGTGGGCGACCCTCGGCCGCCGAAAACTTCGCTTGCAAGGCCGCGCGGTCTACGCCTCGGCCGTCATCCTCTATCAAAATTTCGAACGAACCGCCGCGGTCGCAGACTTCGCAACAGATCGTCCCTTCGGGCGGTTTGCCGACAGACACGCGTTCCTCTGGACTCTCGATTCCGTGGTCAACAGCGTTGCGAAACACGTGCACAAGGGAGCGAAAGAATTCACCATAGAGTTCAGGCGGAAGAAGAACCGCATCGCCCAGGACCCGGATCGGCATCAATTGCTTCTCGAGCCGGGACGCCAAAGACACGGCCCCGCGACTGTGAAGAGACAGCGCCGTCTTCACATCGAGCTGCCCAAGGCTCGCCAGCGTTCGAAGAAATTGCCGCAGCGGCTTTGACGCGGTGAACTCTCCAGCGGCCAAAACGCTCGTAGCCACGTCTTTCATGTCGAGCAATTGTTGCTGCGATAGTGCAAGATCTCTCCCGGACGGCATAAAGTCGGGACCAAGGGCGGCGGAGAGGCCGGCCAGATCGCGCCTTAGATCGTCGCGTAAAGCCTCCGCCCCGAAGGCTTCACGTAGGGACTGTGCAGTCCAGCGTGTATCGGCCGAGAACCTGGTCTCGACCTGATGCAGGCTATGCGGGCTGTGGTGGAAGCTAAATTGGGCCAAGAGCCCCTTGTACGTATGCACGAGACGGCGCAACTCGCCGGCCGCGCTGTTGCAGGTCTCGATCTGGCCGAACAGCAGTGGCAGTTCATCCGCCAGAAACCTCGTATAGTCGTTGACCAGCGCGGCAAAGGCCTCGCCCTCGGTGACGGCAAACACAACCATCTCAAGGCGCTGGCGTTCCCTTTCAACCGTCTCTTTAAGCAGTGTTGTCTGCGTCACATCCGTCAGGACAAGCATTAGCTGGCCACTGTCCGACAGAAATTTGTAGCTGGCATCAATGGATCGGCCGTCCATCAAGAATTCCGTTCGAAGAAGCCCAAGCTTGAGATCACGAACAAATTCACTAGGTTCGTGAAAGACGCTTCTTAATACAGTTAGCATGCCCTCCTCTGCATCAGGGGGCATCCCCTGACGGCACAACGCAAGGATGGACCTTCCTGCAGGGGGCCCGCCCAGCATCGCCTCGCATGCGGCGCTGGACTGCTCGCCAATCAGCAAGTCAGGCCCAACTGTCAAAAATCCCTGATCGGAATTATCCAAAAGGTTGCGCAGAGCGCCCTGCGCCGATGTGAGGTCTCCATTGATTATCACCAGCTCGCGCGTGCGTTCCCCGACCCGCTGCTCCAGCCCGGTGTTGGCATCATGAAGGTTCCTATTGATGCGATTGATCAATGCATGACTTCGAAATAACCTCACGGCGGCAAATAAGAGCAGTGCCACGAGTGCCGCCGCGAACACTATCAAATATTGGCGCTCACGCCCTGCTCGTTGTTCGACTCGTTTTTGCTCGCCGCCCAGCAGACGATCGAACTCGTCAATGCGCGCAGTCGTCGGCACGGACGAGATGCGTTGAAGCAGATCGTTGACCATTGGCTGCTCACGCAACACCGTGCGGGCATGAGCCGCGAAGACATCAAGGCCTTCTCGCACTGATAGCGGCTGTTTCTGCTCGAGCGCGTCTATATGCGCCAATTCGGACGCAACCGCGGTAGCCGCCTCGCTGGAGGGAGAATGGCTAAACACCATCGTATCAAGGAGCACCGCATTGACTGCCGACGACAGCCCGACCTCGCCGGCGCTGTCGCCATGGTGAACGGAACGTATTTCATTTTGCGAGTCGCTCGCGGCGGTAGGTAGAAAGACCAATGAGTTCCTAAGTACCGAATTGTGCGACTTAAAGCGCTCGATCATTCTGGTCTTTACAAAAATAGCGTTCGAAAAGGCCTTTTCGACTTTAGCGAACGCCGCGGTCGCTTCGTGGCGCTGCATGGAAGCGATCAAGTGCAGCTGACCCTGTAGATGGTTGAGCTCAACGAGAGGTTCCGCCAGGGCATCGTAATCTGAAATGATCCCCATTTTCGACTTCATCACATCCAGCTCCCAGCGTGCATCGAGTTGCTTGATCTGGCGCACGGTCGCCACGCTCTCAAAATAGCTTGATGCGGAGCTTTCCTGGGTCCTGACGTATAGGAGCGCCAGAGCTAGCGTCAGCACCACACCAAATGCGCCCGTTAGCAGCCAACCCGTGCGGGTAAGGATTTTCATCTGCGGTCGACTTTCGTCTTGCCCGTCAACGTTTTGAGAAAAGCGATGATCTCAGACTTATCCTCCTTAGAGGCGGCACGACCTAACTGATATTTGAACATCACGTCGACGGCGGCACCCAGCGTCGCGGCCGAACCGTCGTGAAAATACGGCGCGGTAAGCTCAACGTTACGCAAACTTGGCACCTTGAATACGTGTATGTCGTCCCGGTCTCCGGTTACGAGATAACGTCCAAGATCTGCTTTGGTCGGATTGCCTCGCTGCGCAAAGTAATCGGCCATGACGCCGAACTTCTGAAACATATTGCCGCCAACATTCTTGCCTTGGTGGCATGCGACACAACCATACTGTTTGAATTTCGCGTAGCCGCTCTTTTCCTCAGCGGTGATCGCTTTTGTGTCGCCCAGGAGGTATTTGTCGAACCTCGAATTCGGCGTGATGAGTGTACGCTCGAAACTGGCAAGAGCATTTTGGATGTTGCTTTTGGTGACTCCGTCTGGGTAGGCCTTGGCAAAGGCTGTTTTGTAGTTGGCGTCGTTCGTCGTCATCGAGACGACGCCGGCCCATTTTGATCCCATTTCGACCGGATTCGTGACCACCGCGTCGATCTGTGCCTCCAGCGTGTCCGCGCGGCCATTCCAGAACTGCTTAAAGTTAAACGCCGCGTTGATCACGCTGGGCGCATTGACGCCCGTCGCTTCGCCGCGAAAGCCGATCGAGTGGACGCGCGTATCCGCGCCGCCCCGCTTCAGATCATGACAACTCGCACAGGACCTGCTGCCGTTGGCTGACAACCGAACATCTTGAAAGAGCTGCTTTCCGATTGCCGCCCGAGCGGGACTGACGTTGAGCGTCAACGGCAGAGGTTCGATGGGTTCGTTCAAAGGGAGTGCAACCGCCGGCCCCAACAAGATTAGGATTAGTGCACAGCCCATCGAAAATGCTGATCCAACCTGATGCACTTCCTGCACAATCATCGAACGGCCCATCCACGGCTACGTCATAGAGGCCAACGAATTGTCGGCCTGAAGTGATTGTCCTGCCGCCACGATGCAGAACTCGTGAATTTTTCGCTCAGTTGGTGTTCGGACTAATACGTATCAGATTGCGCCCCAAGAAAAATTATCGGCGTTCAAAACGACACGACACCAGGGCGACGTGTGTAGTTCCCGAACGTTGCCGGGCCATCAACTACGTCCGGTTATCTCCCCCGAGTCTGAGCGACTTACCCTGCTTCAAAATGAACGCCTTCTGAGCGTCCGTGAACTTCGATGCCTTCATCGTCTTCTGCTCCTTCCAGCCTGGAATTCAGCAGAAAAACTCTAACCAAAAACGATCCAAGTTTCGGAGATCAGACCACCCTCGTGCGAGGCTATAAAAATATAAAAGGCCCTAGAACTGATTGACCTTTCGTAAACCACGCCTCCTACGTTTCTGGAGAGAAAAGCTCATCGGCAATAAATTAGATTGGATATCTTGGGGGATCAAACATGCGTGACGCGGTGTATTCGCTATATCTTCATCGCTCCCGCGCAGAAATGCGGTTGTTAGCACCAAAAGGCGGCAGACTACTCCCGGAAGACAAAGCCAGAAGACTGGTATTACACGCTCGATTTGGCAGGTTCACAGATCGAGCACTCGATGTTGGAACGCATCCGCGAACGAGGATATTGGACCTTCACGCAGGATAGGTGATACCGGCTCGTCCTTAGCGGGTATGCTTAATCCATCTCTCTTGCACGGTGGAGCAGAGAATCGATCGCCCGCTGAATGGAGGACTGGGCGCCCCGTCAATCATCAGCTTCAGATAGATTGAATGGTTGGGCAGATTCAGAAGATCTTCCACTTCGAATTTTGGCCAAAACTCGCGAGCCAGGTACGGCGCGTCCTCGGCGCCGACGCGAAATGAAATAAGCGTGCCGGCATTGCCGAATGCCGCATGTCGAATTTCCGGCTCCAGTTGTTGGACATACTGATGGGCCAAAATCAATCCGACTCCGAATTTCCGTAGCTCGCTCATCATATTGGCCAGCATCAACGTAGTGAAGTTTTGAAACTCGTCCATGTAGAGGAAGAACGGCCGGCGAGCGCCGCTAACTTCATCTGCCCGGCTGAACGCAGCGAGGCCGATGGTAGAGACCAGGAGGCCACCTAGAATATGGGCGCTATCGTCGCCAAGCTTTCCTTTCGCCAGATTGACGGTAAGCGGTGTTTTCAGGCCGCGTTGCTGAGCGCGGCTGGTGCGGAGTAGGTCCATGGGAGAAGGTCATCGATCTGGCTGATGGGATGGCCGTTGACGATCTTTGCAATGATATCCGCGAAGTATGCGTGCGGATTGATGGCGTTGAGCTTGCATGTCTCGAC
>JAOAPP010000296.1 GCA_025462985.1 Bryobacterales bacterium
TGCGTGGATAGCTCACTTTCTCTGGGCTGCATCTCCAGCGGGTTGGAGCAGTAAACGCAGTGCATCGGGCACCGGTGCGTGAGTTCCGCGATCAAGGCCTGGGGAGGAGCAATCATAAGAATTCAACAGCTCCTTTGGCCGCCAAGGCGTTCAGAAAGGACGCGACGTCGTCTTGCATTTTGGCCGGATCCGCCGAAGGGAAAGCTATCTGGAGTTGTTCGACGATTGCAGCGAGCGAGCGTTCGCCATCGCACAATTCGAGAATGTGTTTTCCCGGACCCTGGAGGCGTAGAGCTCCTTCCGGGATGAGCAGGAGCGGCTCGGGGGCTGCGGTCGAAAGCCTGCAGCCTCGCTTAAGAGCCGGCCGCTGGGTGAGAGAAAGATCCATGTTCCTTTTTGCCGGACGGCTGGAATGCTCCTGGAGGCGGCCAGCCGGGCTCCACGTAGGAGAAGTAGATCGCGTCTAACTGTGCCCACAAAATGTCGCACTTAGTGCGTAGTGCACCGACCACCTGCTCCTGTTGTTCGCGAGTATGTGCGTGGCGAGTCACCCAATCCAGGGCGAACGCGGCATCCTCCGGCGCTTGCGTCAGGCGAGCTGTGAAATAAAGCAGGCCAGACTCCAGCCAGGGATAATGCACTCGCAGGGCATCGATACGCAGGGAAATCAGATCGCGCGAGAATAACTCGGTGAGAGACGACGCGACAGCTTCGAGGTGAGTCCGCTCGGCGACGAGGTTCAAGTAAGCGTCGACCGCGTAGCGCACTCCCGGAAGGATTTCACGCTCCGATACGACCTGTTCCGCGGAGAGGCCAGTGGCCTCGGCGAGCCGTATCCATTTCTCGATGCCGCCGGGCTGCCCGTTCTCTCCGTCGTGATCGATGATGCGTTTGCGCCAGGCGCGACGAAAGGCCGGATCAGCGCTTCGGGAAAGAATGATCGCGTCTTTCTGTGGAATCTTGCTCTGGTAGTAATAGCGATTTAGTGCCCAGGCCTGCAACTGCTCCCGCGTCAGTTCCCCGTCGTGCATCAGCCGGTGAAAGGGGTGCTTGTGATGGTATCGCTCCTCGCCAACAGCAAGGAGTCGCGCCTTCAACTCGGCAGGGGTCAACAGATCGTTATGCGCCTGCAGCATCAGAAAGACAGTTCCATTCCGTCGAAGGCCAGCTCCCAACCGGCAGCCCGAATCTGCTTAAATTCGGGACTGTCCTCGTCCAGCACAGGGTTGGTGTTGTTGATGTGGATGAAGATCTTACGCGGGCCTTGCACCCCGGCAAAACTTTCGAGTGTTCCGTCCGCGCCCGACATTGGAGAATGTCCCATCTGGCGCGCCGTCTTGCCGTGTCCTTGCGTACGAATTAGCTCGTCTTCCGACCAAAATGTTCCATCGAACAGGAGCGCGTCGCACGAGGCGATCGCCTGCAGCCACTCGGTCCGGACGGAAGGCGCACCAGGGAAGAAGGCCATCGAGCCATCTTCATGCTCGAAGAGTAGCCCGAGCACGGCCTCGGCTGGATCCAGGGTTTCGGACTTCTCGACGGGGACGTGGCCGGGAAATCCGCCGCCGGACGAAATCGGGGTGCAGCGAATGCCACTGGGCGATCCGGCCACGCCTTTAAGTTCAGTCGTCTCGCCAGGGACAAGCCTGTGCCACCGGACTTGATCCTGCTGACGCTGCAGAACGCGGAACAGGTCATTGTCTTCCATCAGAAGGCGCCTGACGGCATCGGTAGCATACACTGCAATTGGCTGCGACTCGCGGAGCAACAGCAGACCGAGAGCGGCGTCGACCTCCGCGGACGTCAAGACAACACCATCGATAGGCGAGTGGCGCAAGGAAGTGGTGCAGGGGTGAAGGGAAGGAAAACTCTCTATCTGATAACGGAGATCAGGACTAGCATTCACGAGAAACCATTGCTGGCGGTCCGTACTGATGGCCAGTTGGGCTTGAGAACGAGCTTGAGAGCGGATTGTTCCTTGGCGAAGCCGCCGGCAGTTGCAGCAGGAGCAGTTCCATTGAGGAAATCCCCCTCCAGCGGCTGCACCAAGGACTCTTACGTGCATCCGACTGCTAGTTAGATTTCCGGATTGCTATAGCAGGAAACTTCGCAGCTCAAGCAAACTTCTTCAAAAGCGGGCGTTGACCATTCCATGGGTATTTCTCCTCACCACCATTATATTTCAAGTCGATCACGAAACGTACATTCCCCGCCGGGCATTCGCAGCGGAGCTGGCAGCCGCAGATGCAAATAGTCCCGAAAAGTGTATGGCCAGCTACACTTCGCTCACTGCGGAATCGGGACTTCCGTGTCCTCTGGCTCAGCCTGAGCTTTTCCGCAATCGGGACTTGGATGCAGATTATCGGTCAGAGTCTGCTGGTCCTCAAGCTCAGCCGCGGATCTGCCGTCTCGCTGGGGCTGGTATCGCTCGCGCAAGCACTGGCATTCTTTGCTTTCGCACTCATTGGCGGCGGGATTGCAGATACCATTGACCGGCGGAAGTTGCTGGTTCTCACGCAGAGTGCTTTGATGCTCCTGGCCCTTATGCTTGGCGTTCTCACGATTGTGGGCGAGATCAGGGTCTGGATGGTGATGCTGATCGCGTTTCTGTCCGGGGCACTGCTGAGCTTCGATCAACCGGCCCGTACTTCCCTGATTGCGTCGCTGGTGCCACAGAAGGACCTGCTTAATGCCATCTCGTTGCAGTCAGCCATTTTCAACGGAGCCTCGACGGTCGGGCCAGCTCTCGCCGGCATTGTTACTTATTCCTTTGGGTTTTCGGCCAACTTCTTTCTGAATGCGGCGAGCTTTCTCGCCGTGATCGGCGCACTCCTAACGATCAAGGCTCCCAAGGCTGGAACGCTTCGGATGAGGCCGAAGCTGTTGACCCAGGTCGCGGACGCTCTTCAGTCCATCAAGCGGGACCCGGTGCTTCCTTCGCTTCTGTTTAGCTACGGCGTGCTACTTTTCTTTGGGCCATCGTTGCAGGTCTTGTTGCCAGTGTTGGATCTTCAAGTGCTTCATGGCGGTCCGCGCATCTTAGGAGCGCTATTCTCGGCGGCGGGGCTGGGAGCAGTCCTGGGTGCATTTTGCCTGGCAGCATTCTCGGACCGCGCACAGCCAGCAATGATCATCCGCTGTGGATTTGCCGTGTGGGTGGCCAGTCTCGCCGTGGTCGCTGTCAGCGAGAGTGTTGAGGCCACGTTTGCTGCATTGGTGTTCCTGGGCTTTTCGCAGAGCGTGATTGGCGCCCTCACGCTGACTGCTTTACAAACGCGCGGGCCGCAAGAGCAGCGCGGCCGGGCGGCCAGCTTGAATACACTCCTCATCATGGGAATCCGTCCTCTGGGCGATTTCCCCGCAGCAGCGGCTATCGCTGTCTTCGGCGCTCCTGCCACGGCAGTCGCGAGTGGTTTTATTGTCGCGGGCGCATCTGCCATTGCGCTTCGACGACGGCGGTCAATTGGACGCATTTGACTCTGTTCCCGCTGCCGCGACATGGCAATGTTTCGCATGTGGCTGTGATCTCTAAGGGCATCTAGGTTAGGCGTGAAGGAGACCTAACCCATGAAGGGTATTGTTCTTGCGGACACGCGGACCGTGGAGGTGAGAGAGGTCCCGGACGCGGAGATCAAACAATCTACGAATGTTCTGATGCGGGGGACATCGACAGCCATATGCGGACCGACATTCACTTCTCTGAAGGCCGAATGCCCTATGGCGGTCATCTCATTGGCCACGAACCTCTGGGCGTTGTGGCGGAAGTGGGAAGCGCGGTTCACTCGGTTCGCAGAGGCGATCGGATGGTGGTCCCAACTCAAATCTGCTGCGGGTTTTCTCCAAGCTGCGTCCGCGGATACAGTGCATCACGTTGACAACGCATTCAGGGGCGCTGGTGCTGCC
>JAOAPP010000353.1 GCA_025462985.1 Bryobacterales bacterium
ACTTGAATCTTCGTTAGCGCGCCAATAATAACACCGCCCAAGATGCCACACTGTTTGTTAACCGAGATATCCCGGAGCCCGCTAAATGGACGATAGAGTTCCAACCGTAACTAGGTTGGAGACCGCCGCACCCCCCGAGATCGCAAGCCCCGCATCTCCAAAATCGAAACGAGGAAAAGCGTTCCTGGCTTTCCTTGCCATTCTGATACTGGCCGGCGGCGCATATTATTTCCACTCGCGGTCGGAGACGCAGCATCCAAATCAGACGCAGACCCCCGCCGGTCGGCCGCCTATGGATGGCCCCGGCGGTCGCTCCATGCCCATCGCGCCGGTCATCGCAGTACGCGCCACCAAAGGCAACATCGGCGTTTATTTCACCGGCCTCGGAACGGTCACTCCTGTCTACACAGTGACGATCCGAAGTCGCGTCGAAGGGCAGCTAATGAAGGTCTACTATCAGGAAGGCCAGCTTGTTCACGAAGGCGACCCGCTGGTGGAAATCGATCCGCGTCCCTACCAGGTACAGCTGACGCAGTACGAAGGCCAGCTCCTCCGGGATCAAGCCCTTCTCGAAAACGCGCGCATCGACGTCGGCCGCTACCAGCAGCTCATCGGAAAGAAAGCCGTCCCCGAGCAGACCCTCGCTACCCAAAGAGCAACCGTCGCCCAGGACGAGGGGAACGTCAAATCGGATCAGGGCTTAGTGGATAGTGCCAGGCTGAATATCGCTTACTGCCACATTACCGCGCCTATTTCCGGACGGCTCGGCCTCCGCCTGGTGGACCCAGGTAACTACGTCCAGGTGGGCGCCTCCACCTCGTTGGCCGTCATCACGCAGGTCCAGCCCATCAGCGTCATCTTCACTTTGCCTGAAGATCAGCTCACCGCCGTGCTGCAGCGCGTGCACGCTGGCCGGCGTCTCGCAGTCGAAACCTACAACCGTGAAATGACCGCGCGCCTCTCCACCGGGTATCTCACCACTCTCGACAACCAGATCGACCAAACCACTGGCACCCTCAAACTGCGCGCCGTAGTAGACAACAAGGCCGGGCTCCTCGTAGCCAATCAGTTCGTCAACGCCAAGCTGCTGGTCGAGCAAAAACGTAACGTGACGCTGCTCCCAAGCGCCGCCATCCAAAGAAACGCACAAAGGACCTACGCCTACGTCATTCAATCTGACGAAACCGTGACGCTCCGCAATCTCAAGCTCGGGACCAGCGAAGGCGGCCAGACCGAAGTGGTGGAAGGACTCGCGCCGGGCGAACTCGTGGCCTTAAGCGGCGTTGACAATCTCCGCGAAGGCGTCAAAGTGAAAGCTCAGATCACCGACAACGGCTCGAGCAGCTAAGCGATGAACCCGTCCCAGACTTTCATCGTTCGGCCCATCGCGACATCCCTCATGATGTTCGCAATTCTTCTGGTCGGCATCGTTGCCTACAAGCAGCTGCCCGTCTCGGCCCTGCCTGAGGTGGACTACCCGACCATTCAGGTCATCACCTTCTACCCCGGCGCGAGCCCGGACGTCACTGCCACCGCCATCACGGCCCCGCTCGAACGCCAGTTCGGACAGGTCCCCGGTCTGCAGCAAATGACGTCCACCAGCTCCGACGGCAGCTCTGTAATCACGCTCCAGTTCAATCTCAGCCTGAACATCGACGTCGCCGAACAGGAAGTTCAGCAATCGATCAACGCCGCCGGAACGTACCTGCCTGCCGACCTGCCGACTCCTCCTGTCTATCGCAAAGCCAATCCCGCCGATGCGCCCATTCTGACCCTGGCTCTCACCTCCGAAGCATTGCCGCTGTCGAAAGTGGAAGATCTCACCGATACCCGCCTCGCCCCCAAGCTCTCGCAAATCTCAGGCGTCGGCCTTGTCAGCATCAGTGGTGGCCAGAAGCCCGCCGTCCGCATTCGTGCAAACCCGATGGCGCTCGCTTCCTACGGCTTCAACCTCGAAGACCTCCGAAACGTCATTACCGCCGCCAACGTGAATCAGGCAAAGGGAGTCTTCGACGGAAAGCACCAGTCCTACCAGATCGGAACAACCGACCAGCTGCTTTACAGCACCGACTACGCCCCGCTCGTGATCGCCTACCGAAACGGAGCCCCGGTAAAACTCTCAGACGTCGCCTCCGTCACCGAGGACGCCGAAAACGTGCGTCAAGCCGCCTGGGCCAATTCGACGCCGGCCGTTATCCTCAATATTCAGCGCCAGCCCGGAGCCAACATCATCTCGGTTGTGGATCGCGTGAAAGCTCTTCTTCCCCGTCTCACGGCCACACTCCCCAGCTCCGTCCATGTCAATGTGCTGACGGACCGAACCACTACCATTCGCGCTTCGGTCGAGGACGTCCAGTTCGAAATGATGCTCACCATCGGCCTCGTCGTCATGGTGATCTTCCTCTTTCTCCGCAACCTGTACGCCACCATCATCCCGAGCGTTGCCGTCCCGCTCTCACTCGTCGGCACCTTCGCAGTCATGTACCTGCTCGGCTACAGCCTGAACAATCTCACGCTGATGGCGCTCACCATCTCCACGGGCTTCGTTGTCGACGACGCCATCGTCATGATCGAGAACATTTCGCGCTACATCGAGGAAGGGGAGACACCGCTTCAGGCGGCTCTCGAAGGCTCCAGGCAGATCGGCTTCACCATCGTTTCGCTGACCGTCTCCCTCATTGCCGTGCTGATCCCGCTCCTCTTCATGGGCGACATCGTCGGCCGCCTCTTTCGCGAGTTTGCCGTCACCCTCAGCATCACCATCCTGGTCTCTGCTTTCGTCTCCCTGACCTTGACACCCATGATGGCCGCCAAACTCCTGCGCTACCGGCCGGAGGCGCAGCAGGGCCGCTTCTACCGCGTCTCCGAACAATTCTTCGAGCGCATGATCGCCTTCTACGGCCGCACCCTTGAATGGGTTCTGAACTGGCAAACCGCCACCCTTCTTGTCGCAGTCGCGACGCTCGTGCTCACGGTCGTCCTGTTTATCCTGATCCCGAAAGGCTTCTTCCCCGTGCAGGACACCGGTGTCATTCAAGGCGTCTCGGAAGCCGCGCAGTCCATCTCGTTCTCTGAAATGGCGGAGCGGCAGCAGGCGCTTTCAAAGGTGATCCTCCAGGACCCGGCCGTCGAAAGCCTCTCTTCCTTCATCGGCATCGACGGAACCAACCTCACACTGAACAACGGCCGCATCCAAATCAATCTCAAGCCGATCGAAGGCCGGGATGCAACCGCCAGCCAGGTGATCCGCCGCTTGCAGCCCGCTCTCAACAAAGTGGCGGGCATCACTCTCTTCATGCAGCCCATTCAGGATCTCTCGGTGGAGGATCGCGTCAGCCGCACCCAATATCAGTTCACGCTCGAAGACCCCAACCAAAGCGAACTGAACCAATACGCGCCGCGCCTACTCGCCGAAATGGCAAAGCGCCCGGAGCTGCTTGACGCGGCGAGCGATCAACAGACCGGAGGTCTGCAAGCCAAGCTCATCGTGGATCGCGCTACCGCCTCTCGTCTCGGAATCTCGCAATCGATGATAGATTCCACGCTTTACGACGCCTACGGCCAGCGCCAGGTCTCGACCATGTTCACACAGCTGAACCAGTATCACGTCGTGCTTGAACTGATGCCCGAGCTGCAGAAAGACCCGTTCGACCTTCGTCATCTCTTCATCCGCTCCGGCATGACGACGTATGCCTCCAACACCGCCGCTTCCAGCTCGAACGGAAGCTCGCCTGGTGCAGGCGTCGGTT
>JAOAPP010000354.1 GCA_025462985.1 Bryobacterales bacterium
AAACTCTCGAAGCCGCACGCGAGGCGGCGACCCACCAGAATGTTTCGGGGCTCCAGCAGGCAGAAATCAAGGATGCCTTGGGAGCAGCTTATGAAAGAGTGGACAAGCTCGAACAGGCCCGGGCCGCGTTCGACGGTGCGTTCGCAGAACGGAGAAAGCTACTCACTGAGCCGGACCCGGGACTGGCGATCAGTCTGACCAATGAATCCAGCATATTCTGGGCCCTAGGGAAGCCCTCCGAAGCACGAGAGTATGCAATCAAGGCCAAGCTCATGTGGGAGCAACTGGGGCAATCTAATCGCTGGGAGTATGCGGCCGCGATCAACAACCTGGTAGCGGCTTACCGCCTCGAGGGGAGAGTCCAGGACGCTGTTCCGCTGATGCAGCAGGCATGTGAAATTTATCGCCGGAACTTTTCAGCACCTAGTCCGAGGCTGATCAGGGCTCTGACCAATCTGGCAATCGGCTTCAAAGATCTTGGACAATATCAGCGGGCGGAGGAAATCCTCAACGAGGCACTTGTTGACGCGCGAACGGGACAAGGAGCATCCCCGGAACAGATGTCCACCTTGTTGAGTGCAATGGGCGACTTAAAGAACATCCGTGGCCGCCACGACGAGGCTGAGAAACTCCTGAGGGAGGCGATCGCCCTTACACGCGAGATCCCGCACCCCAATTCGCTTCAGCTCTCGGCCGAACACAACAATCTCGGCTGCGTCCTACGCTCGTTGGGGCGGTTCGACGAAGCACAAAAAGAATACCTTGCCGCGCTTAAGAGTGTGGACGGACTGCACGGCCAAGCTGATATCCGCCGTGCGGAGATCCTGAACAACGAGGGATTGCTTGCCCAGTCCAATCATGATCTGCGCCGGGCCGAGCAGCTGTTTCAACAAGCTATCTCCGACTTCGAGTCCGCGCTCGGCCGAGGAGGAACAAGCTCCGTGCCAGCTTACGCTAATCTTGCCGGGCTGTATGGAGCAAAACACCAATATGCGAAGGCGGAGCGTGTCTTTCAGACCGCTCTAGCTCGGGACACCAGTATGCTTCCCAGAGTTCATCCTGTGATAGCCCGGGACCTGAACAATTTGGGGTGGATTGCGTTCAAACGGCACCACTACGATCGCGCTGAAACTTTGTTCCGTGAATCGCTGGAAACGTTCAGAAAGACGCTCGGATCAGAGCATGTCGATACGGCGATTACAGAAGGGAACCTCGCAAACACTCTGTGGGCTCTGAAGCGTACCGAAGAGGTGCAGCACCTCTATGAGGAAGAAATCCAGGTTCTCGAGCGGGCATGGGGACCCGATAATCCGAAGCTAATCGAAACGCTGGGGGTCTATGCGAAGTTTCTACGCGCGGACGCCCAAAGCGCAAAGGCGGAAGAAGCCGAAACGCACGCTATGCGTATTCGGGTGAAACAGGCGATCGTCGCCGACCAGGGGACCCCCCGAAGCTAGGGCCTCTACGAAACGCCTCATGACCAACCGTCGACGGCGAACAATCCGGTTGAAGTTTCAAGGTGCGAATAGGCAAAGGTCTTTAAGTCGCTGCTCAATATGATTTCGAGCGGCTCACAGGGCATGGCGTTCGAGGCATTGGGGATACGCTCTATCGGCTGAAGTTGCTGGGTAATGATATTAAGCTTCTCAAGTGTGGTCGTTGTTCCGCGAATTGGCTCCACGATCAGTTCGCGGGAATTAACCCAGGACACAGGTACAGCCGCCGCGGAGAGAGCGACCGAGCTCTTTCCTCCGGTGGACAGATCCAGAACCTGTATGGAACTCGGCGTTACATAACCGGCCAGCCGCTTGCCATCGGGCGAAGGGACTGTGTGATACATACCGGCGCCATTGACAATCTTATGCATCTTGCCGGAATCCAGGTCCTGAAGGTACATCTCGACCGGTTTTCCTTCTTCGTTGGCCTGCACGAGGATCGACCGGGAATTGGGCAGAAAGCGCGCGCTTTGATAGATCAACCCTGGCGCGCAAAGCATCTTCGCTTGTGAGCTGGCCACGGAAATTAGATTCAGCTGTGAACTCGCGGTGTGGCTTCCGGTAAGGATCCATTTTCCGTCAGCGGACAAATCCATCCCCCTGCCGTTCCCGATACGTTCTGTAGTTCCTTCCTTGCGGTGGTGCAGATAGACGGTGTAAAGCGGGCCGCCACCCTCTCCACTTTCGTCAAACAACAACGTGTTTCCATCTGCGCTCAAGGCGACGGCTCTCGACCAGTCAAGCCACGAGATGTCCTTGGGAACTGGATGGCTCACTTCGCCGATATACATGGAGAGGCGTGAAACGGATCTGCCCATGAGCACCCGCCCGGAAGTCGAAATATCGAAGAGGTCCAGCACGGCTGCCATGGAAGCGACACGGCGCAGACGGCTGTTCAGGCTGACCGCATAGATCTCGCGGTTCAGGCCCTGTTTTGCGGCTGCAAACCAGATCTCTGAGCCGGAAGGGCGCCAGGCGATTCCGCCAATAGAGGCCCAGTTTTCGCTAAGGCGCCGGACCCGACCATCGCGGCTCAAAAGGAGCAGTCGCCCGCCGTCGTCCTCTCTCAATGGGTGTTCCACAATGGCAACCAAATTTCCGTCCGGAGAAAGGCGGGGTCGGCCGAGCCAGCCAGAACTTTTGTAGATTGTTTTGCCGACAGGGTACTCGAGTGTTACGCGATGATCACGTTCTCGAACCAGGCACAGAGTCAGTCCGTCAGGGGCCCAATCGGCAGCTAGGATGGATTTGTCGATCGCTCGGGGAACTCCGCCGTGAAGAGCAGATACGTCGAGTTCCCAATCCTCTCCCGAGTTCATCTTGCGTAGAATTGCGAGATTTGAAGAGCGGGAGACGGCCCCGAGAGTGGTATCGCCAAACCCCAATTTGCGTGACTCGGGGCTGGCCGTGTCCATGAGGTAGATATCTCTGGGCCGGCCCTTCCAGGTTGCTCCGTATACGACCTCGCCTGTTCCGGTGAACCGTGCATTCGAGACCGTACCCTGAAAAAAGGTCAGTTGATGAAACACCGGCGACGGGCTCTGGCCAGCAATGTGGGGCCACACGAACACTCCGTCCAGTAAGAGAACGAGCAGAAACAGCGTGGCGCCAGATACCACGAACGCTCTGCTGTTTAACGCGTCGAACCGCTTGGTTCGAACCGGTGCCTGTGCGGTCCCAGTTGAGGGCGGCACTGTGAGGGCGGGTTCGGAGCTGACGGCTGAAGCGGCCGAAGAATCGAGAGGCGATCTCAGCTCTGCTATGAAGCGATAGCCGACGCGCGGCAGTGTCTCAATGTATCTGGGGTCCTCGGCCGAATCGCAGAGTGCCAAGCGCAGGCGGTTTGCCGCAGTGTTGAGGCCACTCTCA
>JAOAPP010000371.1 GCA_025462985.1 Bryobacterales bacterium
GCTTACCTTCTGTCCTTTTAGTGTTTCGTCCAGGAAAGCGCGCACCAAGTCGCGGATGATTCGATGTTCCGTCTCCGGTGCAATGCCGTTCTCTTTCGCCCAAGGCAAACTTCTGCGGTACAGGACCATGTCGGCGAAGCTGCCATGGGTGGCGCCTAAGAGCTGGACCGAACAACCGCCCCAGGCCGCAATGCTACTTTGAATGACCGTTCGGAAATGCTGGTCGCCCCATTCACCGATGCCCGGTTCGTTGTTCGGCCATGCCTCCATTCCGGCCAGATCGATGTCTTGTGATGAATGACAACTGGCTCCGGTTCCTGGGGATCCGCCCTCGATCATGAATAAGAACGGCTTGGGTACGCCGCTTGCATTCACATCGCCGAACATCCAGCCGTCCATATTGACACCGGTGCGAAAACGCGAATCCAGGCGACAGAGTTCGGCAGCCGCTGCGCCGCCAAAGCTATGACCCACGGCCGCCACTCTACCGAAGTCCATCACTTGGCAGATTTTGGCAAAGCCCATTTCCGGTTGACAATTTTGTAGCATATTCAGGGCGTAGCGCATATCTTCGACGTTGGTCGCAAGGATACTTTCCGTCTTGGGCAACGAACGTTTCAGTGCGGCACGGGAATCGAGATCAAGCCACACATCCGGAAGGCTGTGCGCCACAAGGCCATCAGGAAACGCAACGCGCGAGGACGTGTTTGCGTGATCGAACCCCACCACGATGTAGCCGCGGCTGACTAGACTCTCCGTCAGATAGGTGTTCTGACTTCGATACCCGCCCGAGGAAGGGCTGAAGAAGACGATTGGCCATGGACCGCCGGCACGCAGGGGAACGGCTTCGGAATAAGCGTGCGTTTCCACGTAACGAAGGTGATAGGTTTTCCAGGACAGCGTGCGGCGGTCGCGGTAGGATGCCGTGGGACCGCTCGGGTGTGCAGCGGGATACCAGATCTGAAACGCGACTCGGCGCGGATGCCCGCGCTCCGGACCGTACTGCTCGGTGCGCGCCATATCGCGCGAGAAGAAAGTTTGCGTGCCGATGGCCAGCTGTCCATCAGGGGCTGGAAACGAGATGACGGGAATGCTGTAACAGAGTGCGGCTCCGAGACAAACCAGGACCAAAGTAACAACGGAAGCCGACACACGCAAGGGCTGCCACACCCCGGGGGAATAAAGCAGTGGAGCCATCAGAAGCCCGAGATACAAAGGGACCGCTTGCAGCCTCCATCCTTCGATGAGTACATGCAAACCGAGCAAAAAGAGCGACAGCACGGCGAGGAAGACTGCAATCTTCTTCGAGCGCTGAAACAAAGGAAAGGACGACGCCGCTATTGCGCCAAAACCCAGCAAAGCTATTTCGGTGCTGCGCATTTCGGAGTCGCTACGCCACCGATGTCGCGACCGCCGTCGAACTCGCTTCCTGCGATGCTGTCCGTTGATGCCTTTCCAGATGCGGGCGCAGCCGTCGGCCAAGTTCGCGAACGTATGGCTCCTTGAAGATGCTGCTGTGATCTCCCGGGGTCTCCAACACGGAAAGGGCGTTTCGAGAAACTCGCCCCCAGCCAAGCGCGGGTTCCTCCAATGGAGCGACCGGGGGCCGCACGACCAGCAAAGGAAACTGGACCTCGGGACACGAATAGCTCGAGGCGGTAACCACTCTGACGCGCTCACCCACTCGGCGTACCAGCGATCCGAGCATCGGAGGTACGGTGAAAAAAGACGACCGAAGGCCCTGCTTCAAACCGGAAGAAAAAATGCTGCGCAGGCCAGTCATGGTTCGCCCTGCGGAATGCACAAGGGCACGGGCCTCCCGATAGTAGTCGGGATTCATGGCATCGAAAAGCACGACAAGTCCCACTGATGCTCCCTGCTGTTCGAGTTCCCGCGCAACCTCGAAGGCCGTAATTCCATCGGCGCACCACCCCCCAAGAAAGAATGGACCTTCTCCGTGTTCGGCCCGCATTAGCTGAGCGAGGCTCGTGGCCACCGAGAGCCGCTGTTTGCTCAAGTCGAGCTTGCGGTATTTCAGTAGGGGAACACCGAAGAACGGTTGATCCGAACCAATTGCACGAGCAAGAGGGCGAAACCAGTGGTCCCCTCCGATCATAAAGAACGGCGGCTTCGTTCCTTCAGCGAGAATCGGGATGATGTCTCGCGGATCCGAGTAGATCTCTTCGCCCGAGACAACTTGTGCCATGGCGGCTGGGGTCGGGTCGATAAACAGCGCCGGCATTTCGATGTCATGTCCGAATCGCTCCCGAAACTTCGCGAGCATGGTCACGGCGAGCAGGGAGTGTCCGCCCAAGTCGAAGAAGTTGCTATATACCCCTATTGTCGGCACGTTCAGTATCTTTTTCCAGATCTCGACAATGGTTTTCTCGACCTCGTTGCGAGGGGGGACATAGTTCTCGACGGACTGGGTCGCCTTTTCCGCCTTGACCACTACTGCTCTAGGCTGGGTTCGGCAGCGTTTCGCCATTGCCTGCACGGGAATCGAGGGGTCTTTTACTGCGGCTTCGAGGATCTTCTTGTAAGAAGCCAGGAGCAAATCGCCGGTGTTCGGATGGAAAACGTCCGTATTCAGATCCACTGAGGCGCGCCAGCCGTCGGCCCGCTCAACGAGAAAAATGTTCAGGTCAACAAAGGCCCCAGTTGCCTTGGACGGTATCGCCGTAAGTTCGACGCCGCCGCGCGTCCAGGGCCGAACGAAGTCGCGTTGAAAGATAAAGTTGACCTGAAAAGGCGGATGGTGCAATGTCTGCTGGCGCGGGCGGACTACCTCCATTAGCCTTTCAAAAGGTACCTGTTGGAAGTCAATCGATGCGAGTACTTCCCGCTGCACGGCTTTCAAAAGGTCCAGAAAGGTTGCCTCGCCCAACACTTCGATTCGCAGAACGACCGAATTCACAAACCATCCGATGAGCCCTTCCAGCTCCAGCTGGTCGCGGCCTGCGCTTTGGGTCCGAATCGTCAAATCGTTCTGATTCGATTCCACCCCGAGCAGCACCATAAGCGCCGTCAGCATGGTGACGAACAGAGTGCAGCCCTGACGATCGCTCAACTGTTTCAGCCGATCAGTGAGTTCGCGTGGCAGCAAGATGGACCGAATCTCGCCCTTGGACACCGGAGCTGGGGGCCGCTCGAAGTCCGTAGGAATCGCGAGCGGTTCGAAGCCATCGAGCTTCTGCTTCAGCTGCTCCAAATTCTCTTCGAGCTTCTCCCCTTGCAGCCAACCCTCCTGCCAGCACGCATAATCCGCGTACTGAATCGGCAGTTCCGGCAACGTACTATCCCGGCCTTCAAGGAGAGCTTCATACAATTCGCCCAGCTCCGTTGTGATGATGCCGACCGACCATCCATCGGAAACGATGTGGTGCACCGTGAGAAGCAGAACAGACTCCTCTTCGGTGAGACGGAGCAGTTCGCCGCGAAATAGCGGACCGGCTTCCAGATCAAACCCTCGTTTCGCTTCCTCGTCTGACAGGCGGTCGACTTCTTCGGTGCGCTGTACGGGGGAAAGCGAGCGCAGGTCCACCTGGCCCAAGCGGAACTGCGCTTGGGGCTCCACAATCTGACGGACTTCCCCGCCCTTGCAAACGAAGCGGGTCCGCAGGACTTCATGCCTCTGGCAAATCTGCCGGAGGGCTTCCTCCAACAGTCCCGGCCGGAGGAGGCCCCGCAGCGAAAAGCGGACGGCGACGTTGCTGGCGGCTGTGCCGGGCGAAATCCTGTCCAGATACCAGCAGGTCTGCTGCACCACAGTACACGGAAAGGAATAACTCTCCTGAACTTCCCCTTGCTTCACAGGTGTTTCCACTTCTATTTCGCCTCGCGTTCCCAAATTCCTGGCTCCGGCGCCTTTCCGTTCTGTCCGGGTATCTTGTTGTCGCCGGCTGCGGTACCCGCTCGGCTCGGGTTGAGCCGATACACCTCGCGGGACACGGGTACTATGCGTCCCAACGTTGCCCTCGGGATCATGGACGGGCTCGCCTCCGCTGCTTCCGCCATTCTTTGAATCGTCGGCTGCCGTAGCACCATCTGGACCGTGAGAGCAATGCCTGCACGATTAGCCCGCGCGACAATCTTGAAAATTTGAATAGAATCGGCGCCCAGCTCGAATAAGTTGCTGTCAGTTCCCACTTGCGCGACTTCGAGCACCTCACAGCAGATCTCCGCGAGCCTGGCTTCGTTCGGCGTCTCGGGCCGGCGGAACGAAACTCCTTGTACAGAGCCAAAGTCCGGTGCGGGCAGCTCCTTTCGATTGACCTTGCCGTTTGGTGTCCGTGGAAGATCCGCGAGCGGAATCAGAGCTGCCGGTATCATATACGCAGGTAGCTTCTCTCTCAAGAAAGCTTTCAGCTGCGGGACATCCGCTAGCGTCGCGTTGCCACCTGGCACAGTGTAGTAGCCCACCAGGCGTTTTGTGCCCTTGTCTTCTCGGGCGACCACCACGGCATCAACAACGTCGGGATGAGAAGCCATAGCTGCCTCGATTTCGCCCAGCTCAATTCGATAGCCTCGAACTTTGACTTGATCGTCGCAGCGGCCCAGGAAATCATAATGACCGTTTGGCAGTGCCCGCACCAAGTCCCCAGTGCGGAAAAGTCGCCCGCCCGGCAGGAAGGGATTCGGTACAAATTTCTGGGCCGTCAACTCGGGACGCTCGAAGTATCCATCGGCGACGCCGTCGCCTCCGATATAGAGTTCGCCGGCTACGCCTAGCGGCAAGGGCTCGCCTAGCGCATCCAGTACGTAGAAGTGTGTGTTCGCGATGGGAGGTCCGAGGCGGACCGGACCTGTTTCGGCCGAAACCTGGGACACTGCCGACCAAATCGTCGTCTCGGTAGGCCCGTACATATTCCACAGCTGGACGCCCTCCAAGGCAAGCTGGTCAGCCAACTCCCTCGGCAGAGCCTCTCCGCCACACAGGATTCGTACCGCAGGAGTGGGTGTCCAACCGGCATCGAGAAGCAGGCGCCAAGTGCTAGGAGTGGCCTGCATCAGGGTGATGCGCTCGGTCAACATTAATTCCTTCAGACGTCGTCCGTCAACTACCGCATCCGCGGCCGCAATCACGACCGTACCGCCCGCTGTCAAAGGCAGGAACAGTTCCAGACCAGCGATGTCGAACGACAGGGTCGTGACTGCAAGCAAGCGGTCGTGTTCCGCCATGCCTGGCTTCCGCCGCATGGACTCGAGAAAATTCACCAAAGCACGATGCCTAACCCGGACGCCTTTCGGCTTGCCCGTGGAGCCAGATGTATAGATGAGGTAAGCGAGCGAGTCTTGCGAAACATCCTTCGTGATGGGAGCCCCGCTCTGCTTCGCAATCGTTGTCCAGGCACTGTCGATGGAAATAACGTTTCGTCCGTCCACTTCCAGCTGTGAGGCGATGTGGCTTTGGGTTAAGACCAGTGTGGCCCCCGTTTCGGCCAGAATAAAATTGATGCGCTGCTTCGGATATACCGGATCCAGCGGAATGTAAGCAGCGCCGCACTTTAAGATGCCCAGCACCGCCACCAGCATCTCCATGGATCGTTCCATATATATGGCGATGAAACTCCCCGGTCCAGCACCGCGCCCCTCCAGAAAGCGCGCCAGCTGATTGGCTCCTTCCTCCAGAACGGCGTATGTGAGACGTTCGTTCTCGAAGACCGCCGCAATCTGGTCGGGCCGGCTCACTGCTTGCGCCGCGATCAGATGCTGGACGCACTCAGTCCGGGAATAAGGCGCTTCCGTTTGGTTCCGGCCGTAGACAAGCTCGTCACGCTCCACTGCCGACAGCATTGGAACCCTCATCAAGGGCCGCATCGGATTGTCAGCAACTGACTGCAGCAGAACGCTAAAGTGGCGCATCCAGCCAGCGACCGTAGCCTCGTCGAAAACCTCGGCGTTGTAATCGCAATCGAGCGTCAGGCCCGCCGGGCTCTCCACGATGTTGAGGAAAAGGTCGAAATTAGTGAAGTGCTTCGGTCCGGAATCCACCGTCGATCCCAGGCCGGCAAAGCAAACATCCGCACCGATCTTTTCAAGATTGAACTGCACCTCGACGAGGGGTAACCGGGCCGGATCACGGGGGATATTCAGCTGACGTACCAACGTCCCGTAAGTGTAATTCTGGTGTTCATAGGCGTCGAGCAGCTTGCTGCGGGTGTCCTTAAGCAGTTCAGCAAACGTCATACCGTCCGCTCGAGTAGCGCGCAGCGGGAGGAAATTGACTCCGTGGCCGACGAGGGGACCTCCCGACTCCTGGGATTGAGCCGCCGACGGAATACCGACGGCAAGGTCATCCTGTCCGGTAAGCCGGAACAGCAGTGCCTCAAACGCGGAGAGCAGTGTCACAAATAGAGTGCAGCCCTGCTTCGCGCCGGCACTCCGCACCGCGTTGGCGAGGCTGGATTCGATCGCCGAGCGATACGTACCGCCAGCGAAACCCTTAACAGCGGGGCGCAGACGATCTGTTGGAAGACCCAGCACCGGGGGAATGGTTTTGTACTGACCGACCCAGAACGCCTCGTTCCTACGCCATTCAGCTGACCGCTTGAAGGAGTGTTGTTCGGCAGCGTACTGGCCAAATGGCTTCGCCGGAGCCAATGAGCAGGGAGCGCCCGTCACAGCACCTGAATACAACTGCGCCAGTTCGCTTAACAGGACGTTTATCGACCAGCCATCACATATGATGTGATGCCCCGTCATGACCAGCAACGTTTCTCTCCCAGACAAGCGGACTAGCCGGGCCCTGAAAAGCGGTCCATCCAGCAGCGAGAACGGGTGCGTGCCTTCCTGGGCGAATACCTGTTGCACGCGTTTATCACGGTCGACCTCGTCTAGCGCGGTCAAGTCTTCCACAGGGACAGGGAATGGCTTGAACGGACGGAACCGCACTGTTTCACCGTCCTCAGAGATGGTGGCGCGAAGCGCTTGATGCCGGCGGACGAGCCCATTGAGAGATTCGGTGAGAAGGTCTTCTCTCACCGAACCCTCCAGCCTGACGGAGAAACATTCATTGAAAGCGCAGGAAGCTTCCGGACTCAGCTGCGCAGCCAGCCAGACCTCGAGCTGCGCCTCCGTCAGTGGCGCGTCCCCCGGTCCTGACGCCTCAGCTTCAGTCGGGGCGGCAGACCGTGCAGCTATTACCTCCGGCAACTGCGCCGAAGCTTCGCACGGCAGCAGACCACCGCGTGCCATCGCTGTCAGGCTCCGCTCAAATGCGCTGGCGACCTTTTCGAGGTCTTCCTCAGTTAGAGCTGTCGTGAGAAAGCAGGGAAAGCCTTCAAGG
>JAOAPP010000379.1 GCA_025462985.1 Bryobacterales bacterium
GGCTGAACAGTTGAGACAACTGCACGAGTTTGAAGAAGACGTGAAGGATGCGTTCGGTTTGACGGATCTTTACAACACTTCGCTAGGCACCACCAGCCGGAAACACATGTACGATCGCGTCTACAAGCGGGACTTGGGAGAGCAGCCGAAGCCATGGGAGAAGAAGGACCACCGAATCGTCGCGCCGCACACGAAGGAAACAGTCGATCTATCGGCTGAGTAGTCTCCGCATTTCCGCGAATGCCACGGCGGCATACTGATCGCCCGCAGTAAAGTTCGGAATGAACGGCGCGACGGGCGGCGCTTTCGGGTCAAGTTGTCGCCCGGCACGGGTGAGCGAAGCAGCCAGCATGGCCCGGCTGCGGAGGTCTGTGTTGCCCGACTGGTCGGAAAGCGCTCTCCAGCCATTCGCTGCTTCCGGGTAGTGGTCGTTGAGGAAAAGGCCATAGGCGAGAACAACCGCTTTCTGGTCGGCACTCAGGGGAGCAGTGTTCACATGTTGCCGCAGCGTATCCGCAGACGGGTTGCCGAAAGCGATCGCATTCGCTGCCACAGCCAACGCCTTCACCGTCCCGGACGAAGCGGCAGCAAGAGAGGCGGCGGCATCGGCGTGTGCGCTCGTGGGTTCCTTACTCATCAGATTCCACACGCAGGACTGGCTCAAAGCGAGTGAGCGCAGATCTGCCGAGGAGAATCGTGCCGTCCTCAAAAGGGAGATGGCGTCCGGGATTCTGCCGGTGAGTGCCAGCCAGTTGGCGCGGATGAGCAGCAGAGCCGATTCATCTCCGCCCCGCTGCTGCTTGAGATAGCGCGCGAAGATGCTGTCGGCGCGGGCCGCGTCACCTTCGAGGAAGACGCACATGGCCAACTCCGGAAGCGTTGCCGGATTCGCTTCGAGCGATTGATAGACTCCTTCCGCCGCACGGAAGTCTCTCGTCTGCACCAGACCCAGAGCCAGGAACGCACGCACCGTCACATTCCCCGGTCTGAGAAAGAGCGATCTTTGCATAAGCTGCTTTCCTGCTGCTCCATCGCCCTGCAGAAAGCGCAGCGACGCCAAACTGACCAGAGCATCGAGGCTGTTTGGCGTCAGCCGCGCGAGCCTCGCTGAGGCCGCGATCTGATAGGCCAGCGGAGCGTGAGACAAGCGAGCGGATATCGCATCGAGACGTACCCGGTCGAGAGGGATGAACTGACCCTTGTGCCCGGACGCCTGCTGCAGAAGATCGCCGGTTGCCGAGGGATTGGTCTGTGCGGTAAGTTCAATCGCAGATAGATAAGCAAGTCCGAAAGTGGGATCTAACTCGGACGCCTTCTGTAGATTGTTCATTCGAACATTCGGATCGGACGCGGTCACGCCCTCTTCGTATTTCTGCAAGGCATCTTCCCGACGGGTGGAGAAAGCCGAGGCGTGCTCATCGAGATGAATCGCCAGTGCGTTCGCCGCTGAAATGATTCCGGAGGACTTCGGCTGTGTGACCACAAAGGCATCGCTCACCCGTTGAGATGAGAGATCGAAGATCGTCCCAGTGATTCTCCATTGCCCGTTCCGCAGTTCGAGCGTGGTTTGCAACGCCTGGGATGCCTGCGACTGATAGGCTTGCGATTGACTATCCACCAAGGTCGCCGAGAGGTTGGTGGCCGTCGCGAGATCGGCTTGCAGCACAACAGGCAGTCCGACGCGCAGCCACGCCGCGGCAGACTCCGGGACCAGGATGTTGCTGGGAAGGATCGCCAGACGGTTAACGCCTTCCGGTCGCTTATGGGAACAACTGCTGAGAAACGCTAAGGCAAAAAAAGAAACTGCCGTTCGAAAATGAAAGCGCAGGAGATCCTCTACAGGGGCTTGGGATTTTCTGCAAGTAGCTGTTGGAAGGCCTCGCTATTTTTCATTGCCGCGAACTCGGGTATCGCGGGAATCTTTCCGCGGTCCTTCACTCCTTCTTCCAGCGCCTTACGCAGATAGATTAGCGCGCGCTCGTTCGAGCCGGCTTTGGCGTAAGTTTTGGCGAGAGAAAGATGGAAGAGCGCCAGCTCCGTGACGGTCCGCTCCTGGAGCAGCGTGCCGAAGCCGTTGTGACGCTCGAACACATCGGGATCAAGCCTCAGGGCTTCACTGTAATAGAACGATGCGTGCTTGTAGTCCTTCTTGGCGAAATAAGCGGCGCCTAGATTGGCGAAGACCGGGCCCGTGGCTCCGGACTTTTTCAACGAGCGCTTGTAAGAGGAGATGGCTCGGCCGTAGTTCTTCGTGGCATAGTAGATCGTCCCGAGATTGTTGATCGCCTCCGCGTAGGACGGGTCGAGCTTGATTGCACGCTCGTATTGTTTCTTTGCAAGACCGAACTGCATCATTTGATGGAATGCGATGCCGATTTTGTTGTCGGTGACCGACGATTCGGGCATCTCACGATACTTATCGACGGCTTCGCGGAACATCTTGCGAGCCATGAAAATGTCCCCGCGCATCTCCGGGGTAAGGACGGAACTTCCAGATACGTTGGTGGCGGGCGGTGTGTTGACCGCGGCGCGCAACGAATCGCGGTGAAGTCCGGGGTTTACCTGAGAAATGACGGGCAGGGCCGTCGATGCGAATGCCAGCAGGCAGCGAAACACACGGGAACCAGAATAAGAAAGCACGGGAGTCCCCCCTTGCTTCCCTAATATATACCTACTGGAGCGAGATGGCGCGAGTTATCGAAAGATACTCTTCAGCTTGTCAAACACGCCGGACTTCTTTTTTCGGCCGTTGTCCTGGGACTGCTCCGGCGGCTGGTTTGGCGGAGTGATCACTGCCGTCGTCCCTGGCGCCGGGGCCTCCGGAAATGGCGGCGGCTTTGTGGAAGCGGGCTGGATCGGAACCGATGCGCTGGCGCTCACGCCGAAAGGATTGGCCGTCTCCCATCCCGCCACCTGGGTCGACCCGCCATGATGAAGCGGGCAATACTGCACCGGCTGCGTACCCACTAAGTAGAATTCGGACTGAGTCTTCGGACAGGCGCTGGTGGCGAGTTCGCCAGTCTCAGGATCAATTTGCGCGCTGACGACCCCTGGGGGGATCCGGAAACTCGTCACGTCCCGATACTCCCGATGCTGATGGGCGCGCTTCATAAACTCAGCCCAGATGGGAAGCGCCGCGTGCGCTCCTTCGACTTTCAAATCCTGATAATCATCCAGTCCGACCCAGACCAGGCAGAGTAGATTGCTGGTGAAGCCAGCAAACCAGGCATCGTGCGAGGTCCCGGTTTTTGCTGCCGCCGGCAGCGTAAAACCATACGAGTGCACCCGGGCGCCAGTCCCGCTGCGCAACACTTCCTGCAGCATGTTCACCATGAGGAAGTTGACCCGTGGATCGAGGATCTTGCTGGATTCCACTTCCGATGTCCAGACATTCTTGGCGGAACTGTCGATGATCTTCGAGATCAAGCGAGGCTTCACCATCACACCCTCATTCGCAAAAATCGTGTAAGCCGCCGACATCGCCAAAGGCGTCACGTTGTAAGCACCGAGAGCCATGGCAGGAGTGGCGCTGATGTCAGCGAGTCCCGCTTTGTGCGCCAGGTCGGCCACCGTACTGAATCCGGCGGCTTGCGCCACTTCGACCGCGGGCACGTTCAGCGAGTTGGCAACCGCGTACCTCATCGTGACGTTGCCTTTCCAATCGCTGTGATGGAAATCGGTCGGCTCATATGGCTTGCCATCGAACATGAATGTTTGCGGCTCATCCGAAAACAGACTGGAGGGAGTCATCGGATTGGGATGATCGTAAAGGCCCGAATTGAGAGCGGCTGCATACACGAACGGCTTGAAAACACTACCGGAAGGACGGTTGGCGAGGACGTGATTCAGCTGGCTCATGCCATAGTTCTTCCCACCGATCAGCGCCTTCACTTCGCCACTGTGTGGATCAAGGCAAATGAGAGCCACTTGAGGATCTTCGGCCGGCCCGCCCTTTTTGCGACGCTTGGCGAGAATTGTTTCGAGCTCGTGCATTCCGATGGCAACCGATTCGGCGGCATCGCGCTGCAACTCGGGATCGAGTGTTGTGTAGATCTTCGAACCGGAGTCCTGGAAATCTCGATCGTGAAAGTCGTCGCTCAACTGCTCATTTACGAGGTCGACGAAGTAGGGCGCGTCGGCTGACTCAATGCCCTGCTTGCCGACGACCATAGGAGACTCGCTGGCTGCTTCAAACTGCGATTTGGTCAGGTATCCGTTCTCCAGCATTAGCCGCAGCACCACGTTGCGACGCGCCTTCGCGCGCTCCGGCCAGCGCACCGGGTTCCGGTAGCTAGGCTCCTGTATGAGCCCTGCAAGTGTGGCCGCCTCCGGAACGGTCAGGTGCCGGATGTCCTTGCCGAAATACGCCTGGGCCGCTTCGCCGAAACCGCGGATGGCGAATGAGCCGCGCCGTCCAAGATCCACCTCGTTGGCGTAGTACTCGAGAATCTTTTCCTTCGTCAGCTTGCGCTCCAGATGGATCGAGATCATGAGCTCGGCGAACTTCCGGCCGAAGGTTTTGCGATGATCGAGCCACAACATCCAGGCAAGCTGCTGGGTCAAGGTCGAAGCGCCTTCGGCTTTCCGATGCTCCTTCAGATCAACCAGGAACGCTCTCGTCATACGAATAGGATCGAAGCCGGAATGCTGAAAGAAGCGTTTGTCCTCTGCGGAAATGAGAGCATGGACCAGAACCGGAGGCATGTCTTCATATCGAACCAGCCGACGCTTTTCGCGATTCTTGGCGAAAAGACTGCTAAGCAGCTGCGGATCCAGCGTGTACTCGGTCCGCGGCGTGTTGTCGGTCAGATCGATGATGGACTCGATCTTGTCGTCCTGATAACGCACCACTCCGGGCTGACCGGTCATGTAGGCTTGAGGACCCGGAAAAATCTCGACCGCGTCGGGACGGAGATGGTACCAACCATTGGTATTCGAGTGCGCATCTTCGGAGTAGCCGCTTTCCCGCAGACGGGCCGCCATTTTCAGGGGTGAACCCGCATCTCCAACGCCAATCACTTGCGGCGCGGCGTACAGCAGGGATGACTTCGGGAAAAGCCCATGCGCGAGCTTCTCATCGGCCAGACGCGCGTACTTGGCGTATGAGAACCATAAGAAGGCCACGAGCGCTAACGAAGTCACCACTATCACTAGGGCAACTGTTCTCTGTATATTCAGATAATTCGGAACGGTGGCTGCAGGGCGCGGCTTGATCGGGAGTTTGATGCGTACGGGCAAATTCTAGCCTAGAAGTTCAGTTTGGGACTGATTGTTGGATGCCCGCAAGGTATCCAGGTTACTTTCGGACTTCGTACGATTCTAACTCTTTCCAGATATCGTCATCATGGCGCGTCCAATCGGGCGATTCCTTTCCGGTAATCTGGAGTTCGTCGATTCGGAGCGTGCCGTGGCCGAATGGACAGATCCATTCCGTCTGGGGACGGCCAATGGTGAGAATATTGCCCCACGATCCAGTTGCAACGGGCATTATCAGACGGCGCAAACAGGTCCGGCAGCGCTGCCGCTGGTCACGGACCGACAGAGAGAGCAGACCCACGGCAATGAGCCAGACACCCAGAACACAGAACGTGTAGCTCATGTCCTGCAGAAACAAGGAACGATCGTGCTGGTATCGGCTGACCGGGGGCGGCGGGAAAAAGTGCGCAAGGGTCAGGTTGAGGAGGCAAACCACACCCACGATGGCCGCCAACTTGCCCGCAAAATAGCCCCAATATTTCATTTCTGTTATTAGACTCCTTCCAACCAGGAGAGGTTGCACCGCGCAGCAGTCGCAATGCACGGGTTGAGTTGTAGTTCAGTTGCGTATGAGATTGCGCGCCAGGAACAAAAGATTCGCCGGCCGTTCGGCAAGCCGTCGCATGAAGTACGGATACCATGCCGCGCCATACGGCACATACAAGCGTAAACGGAATCCCTTGCCTACAAGTTCCCGTTGCAGATCGCGGCGGATTCCATAGAGCATCTGGAATTCGAAGGCTTCGGGCGAAATACGGTTCTCACGGACGTGGGCGACGGCGGTACGGACCATCCGCTCGTCGTGGCTGGCGATAGCAGGTTGAGTTCCATGATCTAGCAGCAGTTTCAGGAGCTTGCTGTAGTTGCGATCCACTTCGGTCTTGCTTGCGTAGGCAACGGAAGGAGGCTCCTGATAGGCGCCTTTGCAGAGACGGATCGGGATTTGGCGTTCGGAGAGCATCCGGATGTCCGCTTCGCTGCGATACAGGTACGCCTGAATGACGGCCCTGACATGACCAGGAAAACGCGCCTGGAGGCGGGTAACGACATCGAGCGTACGGTCCGTGTATTCGCTCGATTCCATGTCAATTTCAACGCGAGTGTTCAGCCGGCTGGCCTGCTCGACGAGCAGGCTGACGTTTTCGAAGCACGCTTCCTCGGACAGATCGAGTCCGACCTGGGTCAGTTTGACCGAGATGGTTGCGGAAAGGCGGGAACACTCGATTTCGCCGAGCGCGGCCAGATAGCCATCCCGCGACCTGGCGGCTTCTTCCACCGAGTGCACATTCTCGCCCAGGAAGTCGAGAGTTGCCAAGATACGTTCAGAGGCAAGCTTTCGCACGACGTCCATTTCCTCTTCGAGACTGAAGCCCGCGATGAAGCGGCGAGTCAGCTTTTCCGATATCGGCGACTGTTCGACCCAGTGCCGCAGACCCTTGTGAGCAGAAAGATAGAGCAGTGTCTGGCGAAGCATGCCGCTTGAGCCTTCTCCAATATAACGGGAGCCCTTCCGGCAGCCTTGGACAGGCTCAGCGCGCCTTCAACTGAACATGGAATGGCTGGTGACGGCCAGCCCGGAGCCAATCATTGCACCCACTACAACGTCGCTCAGGAAGTGCATGCCAAGCAGAATGCGCGAAGTTGCGACAGCTAGCGCGCAGAAAAGCAGGATACCGAGGAGAACCGGATAGAACTCCCCGATGCTGACTGCGACCGCAAAGGCTGTAATGGTGTGACCGGACGGAAATGAGAACTGGTCCGGAGGAAGAAGGCGCGCCCAGACGTGCGGCTCAATTTCACAGGGACGCTTGCGCCCGGATACCTTCTTGAGCGAAATGAACAGACCCACTCCGGTCGCAGCCGCGGAACCGGCGGCAGCAGTTGCGGTCAATCGATTTTCTCCGCCGAAAAGAATGACGAGCAATCCCAGCAAGTACCAGAGCCATCCGTCGCCGGCTCGAGTCGCTGCTATGGCTGCCAGGCGAACCCACCTGGGAGCAGGCCATTTGTTCACTTTGCGCATCAGCTTGTGATCGCCTGCGGAAATAAAGTGAAGCATGCTGTGCGGGGCCGACATGGCTGGCCTCCTCAGAAGACTAGTTTATGAGAAGCGAGCCGATCCCGCTCCCGATAATTCCTTTCTAATCGGAATGCCATTTCATCCACGTGACAAGCGTAACAATGTTTGTTGAATGGATCGTTATCATGTCCAGACGTTTGATCATCCTATGATTCACGCTGTTGCGGCAAGTAGGATAGAGAATTGGCGCTCAGACCGACACTGGATTTTATCTACTTCGATGCCGGCGGAGGACATCGCAGCGCCGCTCTTGCCTTGCAATCCGTGATTCAGGCGGAAGGTCACGACTGGAACGTCCGGCTGGTGAATCTTCAGGAACTTTTGGACCCGCTTGATGTCTTTCGCAAGCTAACGGGCGTGCGCCTGCAGGACCTCTACAATCTGCTGCTGGCAAAGGGATGGACGCTGGGTTCCACCTACATGCTGCCCATGATGCATGCGGTGATCAGCATGTATCACAAGCAGCAGGTGAGGCTGTTGACCGAGTATTGGCGGCGGCAACGACCCGATATGGTCGTCTCGGTCGTGCCAAACTTCAACCGAGCTCTGTTCGAGAGTTTGCGCCTGGCCGCACCAGACATCCCATTTGTGACGGTACTGACGGATTTCGCTGACTGTCCGCCGCATTTCTGGGTGGAGCGACAGCAGCAGTACTTCGTCTGCGGCACGCCGCGGGCGGCCGAACAGGCGCGAGAACGCGGTGATGCCAGGGCAAAAGTGTTCCTGGTAAGCGGAATGATTTTGCGGCCCGAGTTTTATCGCGCGCCCGAGGTCGACGTTGCACAAGAGCGTGAGCGCTTGGGGCTGCGGGCGGATTTGCCAACCGGGCTGGTCCTGTTTGGCGGCGAGGGCTCGAACACGATGTTTTCCATGGCGGAGCGGTTAGGCGATTCATCCCTCGATCTGCAACTGGTCATGATCTGCGGTCGCAATGAGCAACTGCGCCACCGACTGCAAAAGGTGAAGACAAGAAATCGTATCTATGTAGAGGGCTTAACCAAGGAAGTCCCGTACTACATGCGGCTGTCCGACTTCTTCATTGGCAAACCCGGGCCGGGAAGCATCAGCGAGGCGATCAAGCTAAATCTCCCGGTGATTGTAGAGAGTAATTCCTGGACTCTGCCGCAGGAGCGCTATAACGCCGATTGGGTTCGGGAACAGGGGGTAGGCGAGGTTCTGAAGAATTTTCGCAATATTGAAGATGCCGTGCGCGATCTACTGGCGAACGGCCGGCTCCAGGCGATGAAGGAACGTGTCTCGCGCATGGACAATCGGGCGGTGTTTGAAGTGGTTCAAATCCTTGAGCGCATTCTCGCCACTCACGGTAAGGATCAGTCGCACAGCCAACCTGGAGCTAACCGGGAGCTTCCGGCCACGCATGCCTCGGATATCGACGGCTCAGTTCCCGGCGAACTTGCGGATATAGATCCTTCCAGAAACTGACCAGGTCGGTTGTTACCTGCACTGGACGGTGATTCGGCGCGAGCAGGTGGACAACAAGTGGAACGGCGCCTCGGGCAACGGTCGGCGATTCGCGCATGCCAAAGAAATCCTGGAGGCGCGAGGAGACCGAAGGCGGCCGTCCCTCGTGGTACTCGATCTTCGCGCGCCGACCGCTTGACAAGGTGACGTGAGTCGGAGCAATTTCGTCCAGCAGACGCATGGGCAGCATGGATTCGATGATGGCCAGCAAAGCGCCTCCCGAAGCTGCTTTCTGCAGTTCGGAGAAGCTGGTCAACCCTTCAGCCAGCCTGCCAAGTGCGAGATCGGCAATCGTCGGGTTATAGGTAATCTGGCTCGAATGTTCGGCTGCGAACCGGTATCGCCGAAGGAAGCTTTGGAGGGCTTCAGCGTCTGTGAACGATTGGACACCTCGCTCGGACGCTTTCGAAAGAAGGAGACGCGATGCGGATTCGAGGTCAGTCGGAGCGCCGCGGGATTCGTCGATGACGAGTGAATCGTAGCGCAAGGAGTTGACCTGTTCCACACGCTCGCTTTCGCGGTTCCAGACGACCTCCTCAGCTGCGATGATGCGGTCCGGAAAAATGTCCAGGAGCCAGTCAGCTTCAATGGAAGTCGCGATTCTAACTGCGGGCGCCTCTTGCCCCGTCCTATCTTCCGCTTCGACAGCCACCAGGTACTCGCTCGTCACAAGGCTTTGCCGGTGGAGACGGGCGGACGTACCGTTGGAGAGAAGAAGGTTTTCGCCCCGCTTGCGGGCGACGCGATCTCCGTAGGCGCTGAGAACCGCTTTGTCCAGGCCGTGGTCGTCCGCGCGCGTCGGCCTGTCGCTCATTGCGTTCACAATCTGGGTGGTCAACCGCTTCACGGCAAAGGTGCTTTCGCTCCCGAGAAGCGCCTCGGTATCTGAGACAAAATGGCCTCGGTTTGTATCGGCGAACCGGAAGCTTCCTTCTGAGAGGCGCGCGGCCAGCACGGCTCCTTCCCTTCTGAGCCCGTACCGGGACGCATCCATCGCGAGCCGCGCTAAGCGTGGATGCACGGGCAGACGGCTGAGCTTTCGTCCATCGTCAGTGATTCTGCACCGGCCATCGACGGCGCGCAGCCGAATCAAAAGATCGCGGGCGGCGTCGAGCATCTCGGCCGAAGGAGCATCGAGCCAATCGAGATCGTTCCACTGAAGCCCCATCGCCGAGACTTGCAGTAGCAGGGCTGAGACTTCGGACCGCGTGATCTCTGGCGCAGTCTGGTCCGGGCGTCGCACGAAGTCGGATTCCGGATAGAGCCGGATGGCCGTACCGGGAGCCGTCCGACCCGCGCGACCGGCACGCTGGATTGCTGAAGCCTTGCTGATCTTCTCCACCAGCAGACGAGACAGGCCGCTCCATGGAGAGTGGGTAAGGACACGGGCGAGCCCGGTGTCAACCACGGTCTGAACGTTGTCGATCGTAATGGAACTTTCGGCGACATTTGTGGAGCAGATGATCTTACGCTTTTCGCTGGGAGCAACGGCTGCGTCCTGCTCCTCGGGACTGAGCTCACCGAAGAGCGGAAAGAGCGCACTTCCGGTTTGCCGGGCAACGGGCTCACAAGCAGCGATCGACTTCCGGATCTCCGCGGCTCCTGGCAGGAAGACCAGAACGTGACCACCAGTAGCAGGAAGCGCGGACCTGACGGCCGCTGCCACTTGTTCTTCCAAAGGAGCGGAGCTGTGCGGGCTGTAGCGCGTTGTCACTGGAAAGACTCGTCCCGCAGCTTTGAAGACTGGAGGCGATCCCAGCCGCTGGGCCAAATCGACACCGGACAGCGTCGCGGACATGATCACAACCCGAAGATCGCGCCGCTTCCCGGCCATTCTTCGCAGGAGCGCCAGGGCAAAGTCGGTTTCGATATGCCGCTCATGAAATTCGTCCAGGATCACGACCTGAACGCGTGGGAGCAGTGGATCAACAAGCAGCCGCCGCGTCAGGACCCCTTCGGTGAGGTACCACAGCCGCGTACGGCTGCTGCTCACTTCCTCGAAGCGAACCTGATAGCCGACCTGCCCGCCGACGCTTTCTCCGAATTCCTGTGCGACTCGCCGGGCCGCCATCCTCGCCGCGAGCCGGCGCGGTTCGAGAACCAGGATGTGCTGCATGCCGGACGCAAGCAACGCCGCGGGAACGCGGGTGGTCTTCCCTGCTCCGGGCTCTGCTTCGAGCAGCAGCAGGGGTTCCGCCTTCACGGCTTCCACAATCTGCGGAAGCAACGGATCGATGGGGAGTTCGGGTTTCGTCATCGGCCTCTATAATTAGAGTTCCATGACCCGATGTATTCACTTCATCTGAGCTGCCGCGCCAATCAGGTCGACATGCTGTCGACCGAACTTTGGGAGCTCGGCACAGCTGGGATTCGCGAGTTGGACTACGGCGAGCGGGTCACTTTGATCGCCGGATTCGAAACCAATGAAGAACGTGAGAAGCTACTGCGGCAGTTTGCGGCATTTGCACCCGAGTGGGAGCTGGAAGAGGCAGTCGATTGGGTTCAATGGACCCACGACGCTTGGCCCGCGCGTACCGTAGGCGAGCGACTATTTCTTGCGCCGCCGTGGTCAAAGGAGCCGACGCCAGAGGGCCGACTCCGGCTCATTCACAACCCTGGCTTGGCCTGCGGAACTGGGGAGCACCCCTGCAGTCAACTTGCGCTGTCCTCCCTGGAAACAGTCATGCTGCCCGGTGACCGCGTATTGGACGTGGGAACCGGATCGGGCATACTGGCGATCGCGGCGAAGCTGCTCGGGGCTGGACTGGTGGTCGGACTCGACAACGATGTCGCGGCGCTTCAGGCGGCAAAAGAAAACTTCGCGCTCAGCCATGTGGAGGCGCTCCTTGCGGGCGGTTCCTCCGACGCGATAACCGGCGGCCAGTTCGACGTAACGGTCGCCAATATCAGCGGCACTGTGCTCCTGTCGATCTTTGACGATCTCCTGCGAGTAACACGCACCGCAGGCC
>JAOAPP010000414.1 GCA_025462985.1 Bryobacterales bacterium
GCAACCATCACTATTCCTAATGTCGTCCCGATCCGATCCGGCACCGTCGAACTTGTGCACAAACGGGGCGACGGCGGTCCGGATCGGTTCCCGAACTCTCCTTCGGAGGAGCGGAGCATAGATTCGCGCCGATTTACCGCTTTTCCGCCATAGCCTTTTCACCAACCAACAAGGACGACTGCGAACATGGTTGACAACCAGCACAACATGACTGATAGGCGCCCGGAACCGCGGTCAGCGACGGGCATCGACGGCTTGGATGACGTGCTTTCGGGCGGTCTTCCCACTTCTCACGTATTTCTGGTTGAGGGTGAACCCGGTACCGGAAAGACCACGGTGGGACTTCAATTCCTGCTGGAAGGAGCGAAGAACGGCGAGCGGGTTCTCTACATCACGCTGTCGGAATCGGAGAGGGAGATCAGAACCGTCGCAGGTTCTCACGGCTGGTCCCTGGAAGGTGTATCGATATTCGAGTTCACAGCGCAGGAGGATAGCCTGCGACCTGAAGACCAGTACTCGGCATTCCATCCTTCGGAAATTGAGCTTCAAGATACTACTCAAAGCATTTTGAAACACGTGGAAGAGGTGCAGCCGCAGCGTATGGTGTTCGATTCGCTGTCTGAAATCCGGCTGCTCGCTCGCGATGCCTTGCGATACCGCAGGCAAGTTCTCGCCCTCAAGAACTTTTTCGCAAACCGAAACTGCACGGTCATGCTTCTGGACGACCTGAGCGGGGGGCCGGAAGATCGACCGTTGCGGAGCATTGCTCATGGCGTCCTGACAATGGAGGTCGTGCCGCGCGATTTCGGCATCATACGAAGGAGGCTTCGCCTTGTAAAACTCAGAGGCTCCCGGTTCCGGGAGGGCTATCACGATTACACGATCGAAACGGGCGGCGTCAAAGTGTTCCCGCGGCTGGTCGCAGCGGAACACCGAGAACATTCGCCCGTACGTTTTCTCTTCAGCGGCATCGAAGGGTTGGACGCTTTGTGGGGCGACGGCCTCGAGACAGGCAGCAGCACGCTCTTTATTGGACCGGCGGGTGTTGGGAAGACCAGCCTGAGCATGGCGTACGCAACGGCGACTGCGCGGGCGGGCAATCCTGCCCACGTGTTTTTGTTTGACGAAAGCAGTTCGGTAACTCTGCGCCGGGCTACAAGGCTGGGGATGGACGCAGACCGGCTGCATGCAGACGGAATATTGAGGATCGACCAGATCGATCCTGCGGAGCTCTCGCCGGGTGAGTTTATCGAGCATATCCGGAACAGTGTCGAACGTGACGGCACGAAGTTGCTCGTACTGGACAGCCTCAATGGATTGTTGGCGGCCATGCCGGGCGAGGAGTACATGGTGCTCCATATGCACGAGTTACTGAGCTATCTAGGCCAAAAAGGTGTCACAACCATACTCGTTCTGTCCCAGACTGGAATTCTGGGAGCAAGCATGGGCACACCCGTCGACTTGAGCTATCTGGCCGACAATATTCTGCTGCTTCGCTATTTCGAGGCAGGAGGGCAGGTACGCAAGGCTGTGTCCGTAGTCAAGAAGCGCAGCGGCGAGCACGAAACCTCGATCCGGGAGATGGCCTTCAGCAACTCGGCCATCAGCGTTGGCGAGGTTCTGACTTCGTTTACTGGAGTTTTGACCGGCATGCCGAGCTATACAGGTGCGGAATGGGCCCTCAAGGAGGCGCCGGATGGGAACCGGGAACCCTGAGCGTGTACTCATTCACGCGCCGTATGGCCGGGATGGCGCGCTCATCGGGCAGGTGCTCCGGACGGCCGGCATCTCGGCCGAGGTATGTTCGACACTCGAGGAAGTCACGGCCGAACTGAACTCCGGCGTGGGCGCAGTCATACTCGCCGATGAGGGGCTTCGACCAGGCAATATAGAACAATTCAGTCGCCTTCTCCGGGATCAGGAGAGTTGGTCGGATCTTCCGGTTATTGTGCTGACGGGGGCCGGCGAGGCGAACAAGTTGACACGCCACCGCCTCCGCCTGCTGACGCCACTCGCTAACGTGACGCTTCTTGAACGCCCACTGCGGACAGAGACCGCAATCAGCGCCGTTCAAACCGCTCTCCGTGCCCGCCGCCATCAATACCGGGTTCGAGACCTGATGGAGACGCAGCGGAAAGTGATGGAAGCTCTGCGAGAGAGTGAAGATCATCTTCGTCATACGGTCGAGCTGAATCCACAAGTTCCCTGGACAGCCAACCCCGACGGAACGCTGGAAAGCTTCTCGGATCGGTGGTGTAACTTAACCGGTCTTTCGCGAGAAGAAGCACTGAGAGGAGGCTGGAGCATCGTCGCCCATCCCGACGATGGACCGGCTGGTTTGGATGCATGGTTCCACTCGGTGCGAACCGGTGAACCATACGATGTCGAGCAGCGGATACGGCTCGCGGACGGAAGCTTCTGCTGGATGCGCTCCCGAGCCCGGCCACGGAGAAGTGAGACCGGCGAGATCGTGCGCTGGTACGGAACAACGGAGGACGTCCACGAACGAAGGCTCGCTGAAGAAAAGCTCCATGAGGCGAATGCTGAATTGCGGGCGACCAACCGCGAGCTGGAGGAATTTGCGTATGTATCCAGTCACGACCTTCAGGAGCCTTTGCGCATGATCAACATCTACACGCAGATGTTGATGAGAAAGCTCGAAGGCAACCTGGACCGCGACATCCTGAGATACTCAGACTTCATA